>JAEYWQ010000024.1 GCA_023428885.1 Bacillota bacterium | reverse complement strand
CTCAATCACATATTCTTTGAATAAATCCTTCATTGCTTCTGGTAAATCACAGTGCCCTCTTTCTGCTACGACGTGGTATGTAACATCATGATTCCTTGATAACTCTCTTACCAAGACATCACTGTGTTTTTCCTTACTGACAGCCTCATCCTTCTCACATTGAAAGATATAATAAGAAGCATATGGCATATGATCAACTTGATGAATAGGAGAAACAGATTTTAATGCTTCCTCTAAATTGTTCTCATAATAAAATGCACTGTATAAGGTTCTAGGCAAATCATTTCGTTCGGTATAATGAAATAACATATCACAGACAGGGCAATTCACAACGCATGCAATCGGTGTCCGTTGTGCATAAAGCATATATGCCAAAGCAGACTGCCCACCCATGCTTCCTCCGGTTGAAACTATCGGAATATTATAAGGTAAATGATAATATGAGATGATAACATCAATTACTTCGTTCGTATAAGAAACAGCTTGGCGATTCATCCATGACCAAGGATTGTTAAATGGAACGATATAAATAATACCATGTTCCGCATAATATTTCCCTGATTTTGAATCCTCTGAATACATTTCCTGCCAACCCAGCCCTGGAAAAGATAATACTATTCCACGAATTGGCTGTTCACATATTTTATCGTTGGAATATGCAAATTGAGTCAGATTTTTATAATTAATAATGCCTTTCATATGTAACACCTCATTACAATGTTATGTATTCTTTCATTCGTTTTACAGTCTGCTTAATATTACTTATAGCTTTATCCATATATAATGCCGTTCCTCTGTTATCTTTTCAATAACTCCACCATTTGCTAATGATACTCTAATTGAGGGAATATTATTGTTTCTGATTGTGAATAAAAGTCTATCAACACCTAATCTTCTAGCTTCTTTTATTAAGCCAGAAACAAATTCTTTGCCAAGCACTCTATTTCTCGCTGACGGGCAGATGGAATATACAATATTTCCACCTTCATCAAGTAATTTCTCTGTTAAGATGTGTCGTATCTTCCCGTACCCAATAGGCTTATCATCTTCAAACAGCCAAAAGCTTGTTGTCGGGACTTTCCATCCATCTATGATACCAATTTGTTCTGAACTACCCACAGCTCTTTTCAGCCACTCTTTAAATTCATCATAACTTTTTCCAGCCACAGGATTAAGAAATCCATTCTCATCAGAAGGCATCTCTTGCAACATATTATATATAGCTACACCATCTTCTGCGGATAGTTTACGTATCATTAATCTCATAAGAAGCTCCTTATTCCTATTTGTAGTTATGTTCATGAATTTTCAATTACATTCTGTTTTACTTCTTCAAAACTGATCGGTGTATAATTTATTCTCTCAGCCGAAATGCAATAATGATGCTTACTAAAGGTTTTGTATAATGGAGAATTATGAACATGTCCAAACAAATTAGCATATGGCATATTTTCATTCACATACATCGGTTCATGAGACAGTATCCAAAAGTTTTCAAGTATGATAGGTTGATCATAAACCTCTGTAAATCCTGCTGCTCTATAATTCTCGTTAGTTTTCGTATCGTGATTTCCTTTCACAAGATACTTGATACCTTTTAACTGTTTGATATATCCTTCATTACCAATGTCTCCTAACAAATATACTATATCATTAGTGGAGACTATTTCATTCCATCTAGAAATGATGATTTCATTCATTTCTAGAACATCCTTAAATGGTCTATTCTCATAATTCATAATGTTTACATCATCAAAATGTGTATCTGCTATAAAATAAATGCTCATGATACTCCCCCATTACCGATTACTAATTATATTTACCTAAGTATGTACATTATGATAGCTTGCCAGGATAACTAATATCGTCATTCCATGAGTTACTTATGGCTCAAGTGATAGTTCCATTTTATATTACAAATAAAGTATTATCAACAAATTTATCAAAATATTCCAATAAGAACCTCCACCATCCATTTTCAAAATCCAGTTTAATCCTCAACGTAATATATGGTATTATTTGAAAAACTCCAACCAAAGTTGGCTTATCCATAGGAAACTATAAAACTTATATAACTATTGAAATCACAGATTTGTACTCACAATTCACAATATATGTATTCTTCTTTAAAATTTTCGTTTTTCATTATATCGCTTGTAAAATATGTATTAATATACTATAATTTGTAATTAGGTTGGGAAAAGTATCTAAATATCAATAAAAAATGGAGGTTATGATGAAAAAAAGTGTTTTAGTAATACTATTTAGCATCTTTATTTTAACAATTTCTGCTTGTAACAACAGCAATGAAGGCGTATTTTCAAGTTATCCGAATAATACTATTGCAGTAGGAAGTGATGAAGATAATAATACCTTTGTATATAACCGTGAAGGCAAGATTATCAAAGAATTTTCTGGTGAGTATATCTATGATGTTCACTATAATCTAAAATGTAACGTGGTTGTATTAGAACTAGATGAAACAGCATACATAATTAGCAATGATAAAGTTAAGCAGATTAAAAGGGAAATCGAAGATCTTGTCATATCTGATAGCGGGAATACTGTTTTTTACAAATTTAAAGATGACAAGTATGACATGTACTTAGAAGCATATGATGTAAGCAGCGGTAAGGCACAAATAATTGATAAATCTGAAGAGGGATACTTTTATGAACTATGTGTTTCACCCGATGGTAAAACCTTTGCCTATTACCATGATGGTATCGAGGAGACTTTTATCAGTGTAAATGGTAAAAAACCAGTTTCTCTTGGGAAAGAAATTAGCCCTATCGCGGTAGCAAATGAGGGAAAATTGATTTACGGATGGGATAATGACTATAATTTTATCGTAATGAATGGTAGTACAACAAATATATTATCTACTGCATCAATTGACATTTTTTTTAATAGAGATTACTCAGAAGTTCTCGTTTTTGGGGATGAGATATCTATCAGTGTTAACGGAGCAAAGACTACCACCTTACTTAAGGAACGTCAATATTATCCATATGTTTTAGTAGCAGAAGGAACGTTTTATGATACATTAAAGCCCGGTTCAAGCGATAGTTATGTTGTATACGGACTTGATAGTTTCTTAGATAAATACATCTTTTTCGATGATTCATATGATGACAAGTTATATTACATTAATAAGGATCTTAAAGCTATAGAAGTTTGCGATAGCGTATATGACCATGGTGTAACGAACTCCAATGAATTGTTTTATTCAAAATATGATTCCATAAACAAGTGTGTGAAAGAAAAGTCAGATATAATCTTAGAAACCAAGTCAAGCTCACTTATGATACCTAGAAATAGTGATGGTTTTTATTATATAAGCAGTGGCGATTTATATTATAAGAAAAATGGAAAAGAAGCAAGTTTAATTACGGATAATTCAAT
>JAEYWQ010000012.1 GCA_023428885.1 Bacillota bacterium | reverse complement strand
CCTTTATTCTCTCCCTCGCTGAAAACATCAATGACATCTTTTCGTGAATAGTAAAGCTGCAAACGACTTACTACGTTGGTTAAGCCGATGCCCGAGCTATCCACTGAGCTTTTTTTCTCTATTGTCTGTTGGGATAAAATTTTCTCTCTCACTTCGTCACTCATACCACGACCATTATCCGTAATCGAAATCAAAACATCCTTATTATCACGATGAATGGATAATTTAATATGACCTTCCCACTCAATGCCACGTATTCCATAATTAACGGCATTTTCAATGATTGGTTGTAGAATCATACTTGGGACTCGAATATCAAGAAGTTTTTTGTCGATTTCTTTGTCATAATGAATTTCCCCACTAAAACGGACATTCATTATGTAGACATAGTTATCAACCAGCTTAATCTCTTCCGATAAGGTAGCATCTTCATTAATTTTCTTTACATTATAGCGAAAGAAATCAGCCATATTCTCTACAAATAGGCAAGTCTTTTCTGCTCCCTCCATCATTGCTAGTTGAGCTCCTGCATTCAGAGTATTAAAGAGAAAATGAGGATTGATCTGAGTCTGAAGATATTTTAACTGAACATCTTTTAGATGGGATTCCATCATCATCTCATTTTCCTTCATACGAATTTGATTTTCCATCTGTTCTCTACTTGAGATAATATATTGTCGAATAGATGCAATCATTCGGTTAAAGGCAAGTGCTACTACACCAATTTCATCCTTAGAATCCGTCTCGATCAAAGGAACATCGAATTGCCCCTCTGCGATTCGATTTGCTGTCTTTGCCAACTTCACAAGAGGTTTTGTCATACTACCCGTTAATCCAATTAAAAACAAGATATTAAATATCGTAATCGAAATCAGGGTAAAGGTCGTGGTCAATTCCAAATAATGCAGTGAATTAACCAGCACCTGAAAATTATCAGAGTTTGCTCGAAATTGTTCATTGTTAAGACTGTAGATATATGTATTAAGGTAATCATAAATAAGGACGGAACGTTCGTAATAATCACTATACCGCTCTATGTTACGTCCTCGTTTTGCCTGTATTGTCTTGTCAGCGATATCTAAGTAGGAAGATGATAAGCCATATATGGTTTTCTCCATTTGCTTCAACTCATGGTCAGTTGCTACCTTATTTAGCTTCTCCATCTGGGATTTGTACTGTTGCAAGGCACGATAATACCCTTCCAGAGCATCCGAGCTTCTAGTATTGAGGTACTCATACATCTTTAAATGAACTTGTTCTAATGTTTTCGACATATCATTTAATGATACATTGGATACATAAACTGTATTTAATTGACCAATCATAGCATTGAGCCGGCTATATAAAATTAAGTTGATTGAAAACATTACCATAGAGGTAATGGTAAAAACTAAGATTAATTTCGTTCGAATCGAAGTTTTTTTATGTAATGAAAACATTCTTGAAAATCTCTTAACTACCATTGCGCACCTCCTAAGGTTGACTTTCTTCTGCTTTGCTTTCAAGTTTTAAATTATCCTTATTTAAAATCTCTACATCCAAAGAAAAATAATCGCTCACCCGTTGATGCTTTGACAACTCCGCTAAAGCTTTTATGGCTGTTTTCCCTATTTCTTCCCCATTAAAAGTTATGGTAGAGGTAATAATATTCTTTTCTATTGCATTCTTGATAATATCTGAATTGTAGTAACCGATAATATTGACAACACCGACTTTATTATAATCCACAACTGCTTGATAGGCACATTCCGTATCGGTTGCATTCAAACACATAATAACATCAGGCATGGATTCTTCTGTTGTAATTAAATCCCGAATTGCTTCCTCTGATCGAAATGCACTTTTATTATCGATAATAAGCTCACTCAGTACTAGATTCGTATCCTTCACAGTTTCCTTTATCCCAGAATAGACAAAATTATGGTTGCTATTCTGTTCATTCACATGAAGTAATACCGTTACCTTAAGTGCTCTGCCTTGTGATAATTTTATTAACTCATTACCATATTCTTGCCCCAGGGAGTAGCTGTTGATTCCAACAAAACTATTTCTATTGCTGGCTGCATCATCTTCTAGGACTGTAACTACAGATATACCATCTTTGATTGCTTGATTGATAAGTTCTGTAACATCCTGCTCTTGATTTGGCATGATTAATATTCCATCCACCTTCTGATAGATAGCAATCTCCATCATGTCCTTCAAACTTATATTCTCATTAATATTAGTTCCCAGTACCTCTACAAAAGCATCATTCAAGACACCTTCCGATTTTGCTCCTTCATAGATGGCTTCCCATAATACATCCTCTGGATTCTCTGTTAACAAAGCATAGTGGTACTGATAGGTATTCACCTGTACCACGTCCTTGATCTTCGTATTCATTGTCATCAATCTCAGAAATATAAATATAGTTGTCCCGACCAGGAATATAAACATGATAACCATGAACCAAATTCTTGCTTTTAATGTTCTGTGTTTCGCCATATTATCCCCCATGCACTTCAATCATAGGCTAGTGGTAATTCCATCCTTTCTTTCTATTGTATTACATTTTTATATTTTTGAAAAGTGAAACCGAAAAAACACGCTAGGCGAATTTCTTACATTGATCAGCTTTGCTTTCATGCAAACAAGATGATTCCATGTAGTTTAACGTAAGCGCACACTTTTGTTCCGCGCGCGAAGCTGCGCATCATGCCCGAAGGGCTTTTTATTTAATAGGAAATGCGACGCAATTTCCTATTAAATAAAAAAAGTCACCATTTATACGGATACCGTATAAACAGTGACTTGATTTCTATAATTAAACTCTCTTCATGTATTCGCCGGAACGAGTATCAATCTGAATCTTCTCACCCTGGTTAACGAATAATGGTACGTAAACAGTTGCACCAGTTTCAACAGTTGCTGGCTTAGTTGCACCCTGTGCTGTGTTACCTGCAAATCCTGGTTCCGTATCGGTAATCGTAAGTTCTACAAACAATGGAGGTTCAATCGCGAATACGCTTCCTTGATGTGAAAGCATCTTAACCATATCGTTTTCCTTAACGAACTTTAAGGAATCGCCAATTGCATCTTCATTTAATGCAAACTGATCATAAGTCTCAACGTTCATAAAGTGATAAAGTTCACCATCGCTGTATAAATACTGCATATCACTTCTTTCAATATGAGCTTGTGGAAATTTTTCCTGTGGACGGAAAGTTCTTTCGATTACACCGTCACCTTTTATATTCTTTAACTTAGTTCTTACGAAAGCCGCACCTTTACCTGGCTTTACATGCTGGAATTCAATTACCTGATATACACCATTATCAATTTCTAATGTAAGGCCATTTCTAAAATCGCCTGCTGAAATCATAAAAAATCCTCCTTAAAATCAACTACGTTTTAGTTTATCGTATTTAGACATTTTTTTCAACTAAAATTTGATTAATTTACACAACTTTTTAAGAAATATGAAATTTTCATGATAAAATCATACCCAAGCTGACCCTTCGTTTTTTATCATACTAAACGTCAAGTTCCATTAATTCCTTTGGTGAATGTGTATAGTTTTCGCAAGCATCTTTCGTTACCACAACTAAATCTTCGATACGAACGCCACCAAAATCTTTCACATAGATACCAGGTTCTACGGTTAATGTCATGTTCTCAAGAATGATATCCTCTGCTTTGGCAGATGCTCTTGGTGACTCATGAATAAACAGACCAACACTGTGACCTAAGCCATGTCCAAAACAGCCTTCATAACCTGCCTTATAGATGATATCACGTGCAATTTTATCCACTTCGATTCCCTTCATACCTGCTTTTAGTTGATCTAACACTGCCAATTGTGCGCGTAACACAGTCTCATAGATTTCTTTTTGCTTATCGCTGGCC
>JAEYWQ010000379.1 GCA_023428885.1 Bacillota bacterium | reverse complement strand
GTACTATACCAAATAGGAAATGTCTAGTAGGGCTAAGTTAGCATATATAGCAAAGTTAATAGTTAATAGATGATAGCCTCAATGCTAACCCTCTATAGAATATTAATCATCGCAATATTAAGCTTTTTATTATCTTGGATTATGATTCGCTTAATGGGAATCAGTTTAGAAAAGAATAATAAAGGTCATATCATAAACGTTGATAACCTAATATTGATAGTTGGATAAACTTGTTGTATTATTAAATTACAAATTTATTAATGGTTACTGGCTTACTAATGTGTCTTATATGTATATTCTGTTTGATATTAAATGTTAGCGGTGCGGGAGTTACGTTTGGAGCTATAGGTTTTTACGGATTTTTTGCAAGCGTTCTTGTTACATTAATCGGAATATTCACAAAAGATGATAAATAACGCGCTAAGGATTTATATTATTAATAGCAGATTGAATAGATATGTTAATTGAATACATTAACCAAGTTACCAACTATTATTTTAGGTTGGTACTTTTGGGTTAAACTGTGATCTATACAACCCCATCCTAGAAAATTGCAACGCAATTTTCTAGGATGATTCGCCCGATCAATGCCCTATCCCATCACCTTACTTGGTAGTTTACACCCTACAGAAAAAAAAGCTTGCGCCTATGGAAATGCATTAGAAGTCCTTTCCTCCAATTATTTGTGTTATATCCTAAAACAGATCTGTTTGAGCGTAGCGAGTTATCTGTTTGAGGATATGCCCAACACAAAATAAGCGGAGGATTAGGACTTCTTATGCATTGTAATCGAAGCAAGCGTTTTCTGTAGGGTGTAAACTACCTCAACAACCTAGCTAATAGGGCATTGATCGGGCGAATCTAGACCTTTAAAACTAGAAACAAAAATAACTGGATCAATTAAATCTCAATCCAGTCATTGTAATTCTTTATAGTACTTCATCCCAGCTGTGACGGTGAAGCTCTCCTTGTAACCTCATATGCTCAAAATTATTCTGGCGAAGTGCTTCGTATAAAACGACAGCCACGGAATTGGCTAGATTTAAGGAACGAATATTCCCAATCATCGGGATACGTATAGCAGTATCTTTATGTTCTAATAAGATCTCTTCCGGAATTCCTGCACTTTCTTTTCCAAACATAATATAGCAATCTGGGTCATAAGAAACTTCTGTATATACATGCAGGGCTTTTGTCGTTGCCATATAGATCTTTGCATTAGGATTTTTTAATAAGAAGTCATTAAAGTCTTCATAAACTGTCACATCAAGGTCCTTCCAATAATCAAGTCCTGCGCGACGAATTTCTTTCTCGCTTAAATTAAATCCCATTGGTTCAATTAAGTGTAGTCGAGTACCTGTAGCAACACAGGTACGGCCGATATTCCCAGTATTTGCTGGTATCTCTGGCTCATATAATACGATGTTCATATACCTAACCTCGCTAGCTCTCTTTTGGTAATCTAATGTTCTTTGATAGCAATATTTATTTCTATCATCTTATTCTCTTCGTAGATTAAAGGAATACAGATATTAGCTGCAAAATGATTTGTAAAGGTAACTGTACCCTTACACAAGGTAGGAGGTGTGATATCAATACCAATACCATTGGTAGAGAATACCGTTGCTGTATTACCAAGAATCATATTACATAACTCAGATAGGGCACTTTCAGCTAAGTCATCCAGCACTGTTAACTGCATCATGCACATCTTGGAGGCTATATCAAGGGCTACTGAATTCTCAAAACTTAAGATCACTTGACCACTCATCTCCCCAGTTACGCCTAACATAATCAGCAAGGACTTGTCAGCGTATACAGCTTCCTTTGTATATGGCTTACCAATCTTAGCATCAATAAAAACCATGTCTTTCAAAACTCTTGATGCTGCGATCAAGAACGGATTGATATAATTTGCATTGATAGCTGCCATTCTTCTCCTCCTATGTATCAATACGTTTTTTTATTGCATTGATAATAATTAAATTCGTTTGAAATTAGTTTATCACAAAAACGAATATTTTGCCATCTAAATTTCAGAATTTCTGTAGATTCCCGTCTTTTTTCCACTAGTTATTCCGTCTTTGTTCCACAAATTTTCTCATTCTTCCCAAGGCTTCCTTTAAATTCTCTAGAGAATATGCATAAGAGATACGTAAAAAACCTTCCCCGCAGTCACCAAAAGCAGTTCCAGGTACCACTGCTACCTTTTCTTCTTTCAGTAAGGCATTGGCGAATTCTTCACTTGTCATACCCGTGCTCTTAATACAAGGAAATACATAAAATGCTCCAAACGGCTCAAAGCATTCTAATCCCATCTCTCTCAACTCATGAATTACAAACCTACGTCTCTTATCATAGGATTCGCGCATCATTTCCACGTCCTTATCCCCATTACGCAATGCTTCTAATGCTGCATATTGACTTGTGGTTGGTGCACACATAATAGCAAACTGGTGTATCTTAGTAATCTGTTCAATGATTTCTTTTGGGCCTGCTACATAGCCAAGTCTCCATCCAGTCATTGCATAAGCTTTTGAAAAACCATTGATAACAACCGTGCGCTCTAGCATCCCTGGAAGACTTGCTATGGATACATGTTGTTTTCCTGTGTATGTTAGCTCAGAATATATCTCATCAGATATAACAAATATGTCCTTTTCAATAACCACCTGAGCGATTTCTTCTAACTCTTCCCGAGTCATAACCGCTCCTGTTGGATTATTTGGAAAAGGCATAATTAAGATTTTTGTTTTTTCAGTAATCGAGTCTAGCAATTCCTGTTTTGTAAGCTTAAAGTCATTCTCCTGCTTTAGTTCAATGATCACAGGTACTCCGTCTGCAAGAGTAACGCAAGGTAAGTAAGATACATAGCTAGGTTGTGGAATAAGCACTTCATCCCCTGCATCAATCATAGCACGCAAAGCATTATCAATTGCTTCCGATCCTCCTACCGTTACACATACTTGTGTTTTATAATTATAAGACAAATCGCATCTACGACTTAAATAATTCACGATTTCTTTTCTAAGTTCCAGATATCCTGCATTGGAAGTATAAAAGGTTCTTCCTTTTTCCAGAGAGTAAATTCCCTCTTCACGAATATGCCAAGGTGTATCAAAATCTGGTTCACCAACGCCTAAGGAGATGGCATCCTTCATCTCACTAACAATGTCGAAGAATTTACGAATACCAGATGGCTGGATTTGAGTTACTTTTTTGTTTAGTGGATTTCTCAAGGGGTAATCAACATCCTTTCATCTTCAATTTCGTTCACTAATGGCATACCATGTTCTTTATACTTTTTTAATACAAAATGAGTTGCGGTGCTCAATACGGCTTCCATAGGCGCTAACTTGCTAGATACAAAATTAGCAACTTCACGCATGCTCATACCAGTAATAATAACCGTCAAATCAAATCCACCGGACATAAGATAAACGGACTCAACTTCCTCGAAACGATAGATGCGTTCTGCGATTCGGTCAAATCCCTGACCCCTTTGTGGAGTTACCTTAACTTCAATTAAAGCTGTTACCTTTTCACTCTCTGTTTTATCCCAATTGATTAGAGTTGGATATCCACAAATGACCGATTCTTCTTCCAACTCTTTGATGGCGCTGGCGACTGCTTCCTCCTCTACTCCTAACATAACCGCGATCTCCTTTGGTGTTAGCTTTGAGTTCTTGTCAATCACTTTTAAAATCTTCTCTTTCATGTCAATCCTCTCCCTTGCTTTATTATATTAGTTATAGCTTAAACATCTCATCACCCTTGTAAGGTTCTAGAAATCGGATTTCCTCACCATTGTCAATGATTCGGTCATTTTCTAGGTTCATTCTAGCGATGCTTGCCGCAGGTATTCCATGTTCGTTAAAAGCACGAATCAATATCTCTGCATCTTTGGTCACAAACAAGGTACATCCCAAAGAAAACAACACATATGGGTTTACATCAAAGTACTCACAAATCTCAATGGTCTGTTGACTAAAAAGGATCTGATCAATCTCGACTCTCATCCCGCAATTAAAGTGTTCCCCCACTTCCCATAGCGCAGTGAAAATACCTCCCTCTGATACATCATGGGAATATATCAGCTCATAGTTCTTAGCAATCTCCATATGCTCGGAAACTGACAGCTTATCCTTTAGCTCCTGAACCCCAAGGAGGAAAGCTTCACTAAATCGCGCACGTAATTCCTCTTTCTTATCCTGGAATAAAAATAAAGTTCCTGCCCCAGCAGCGACCCCAGCCATCACTATCTTTGCAGCATCTAATTCTGATTTATCTACTTTAATCTCACTAGACGCATATTGCTTAGTTCCAAGTGCTTGAATTGTCAAGATATGCTTCTTCGCACTTGAACTATTTACTGTTTCTCCACCTAAAATCTTAATATCCTTTTGTTCACAGAGCTTGCGAAGATGTCTCATAATTTCTTTTAACTCCGCTTCACTTGCTCCATAACGCAAGGTTAACGAAACAGTAATCCCGATTGGTCTTGCGTTCTTTACATATATGTTATTTAATGCACGGTGAAAGCTACTGATAATGAAAGTTTCATCCGTACCTTCCATGGTTGCAACACTAGTCAGCAGCCCCAAATCCTTTGATAGAAAGCATCCTGTGGCATCCAGACCTACGCTTGGTTTAGCAATCTCCTTACACAAAACCGGAGATAATTCCTTTAATACCGAACGTTTTAAGACCACTTCTTTGATTTTTCCAGCCGCCATAATGATAAGTGACCACCTTTCCTCTTGTTTCATAATTACCCGCTATTATACACTAATTCCCCCCTCCTTTCAACCCAGAAAGTGGTAGACATCATTCCTGATTGTTTGAGTTTTTTGTTTCTTCAGGCTTATTTCCCACAATCATATACTGAGGTGAAGCCTGATATTCACTGTAATTAATTCTTCTTCTCTCAACTTCAACTCCATCTTCATAGATAATACGGTATAATTCAGCTTTATATCCATTGCGTGCAGACTGTGTCACCATGATATAGTCTTTGGGCTGGGTTTCGTCATATTCAATTACTGGTTCTCCAGCTTGAACTTCCTCTAAGATTACCGTTTCAAAAGTAACAGTTCTTTGCTTGATCACCCTCTTCTGAATCCCACGTATACGGAAGATTAGCTCATCCCAATTGGTTGTAATAGCCTCTACCATAATAGGAGTATCCAAGGTATTAACGAAACGAAAGTCCATTGAACTCTCAGCGATTGCCGCATCTCTTCCAACTTCGATATAACTCACAGTCATAGAATGTGGATGACGTTCGATAACTGCCAGTTCTGCATTTAGAACAGCGTTATACAAAGTTGTTGCAACCTGGCACACACCACCACCATAGCTATTAACAACCTTCCCTTTCACAATCGTCCCTGCAGGAAGATATCCATTTTCCGCAGTAAAAGGAATTAATAAGTCACAGGTGGAGAATTCTTCTCCAGGATACACAATGGTTTGATTAATCTTACTTGCAGCTGTTCGTATATTTTGCTTTCGAAATTTAGAGGATCTGGAAAAGGAGGTTCTAAACTCTCCTAAGATAGCATCTGCCTGAATTCTTATCTTCTCCTCCTTCTTTAGGGTACGAAAGCTAATCTCATTAGCAGCAAACAATTCTATGTTCGCTTTTGTTTTATCCATAACAGCTAAGAAGGCCTCATCTTGATTGACATATCCCATGTCAGATGAAGCCTGTAATTGACAACCTAAAAATAAAAAAACAAATAAAAAAACAATAGAGCATTTTTCAATAGATCGGGCTTGTTTCATACCAAAACCTCCACACTTGACATATGCCTATTGTTTGACATTTCATTTGATTTTATGTATATTTTAACTATGGATCAAATCATGACAAACTTTCACGTATCCATAGTTAAAATATATCTTAACTTACTCATATCAATGCTGGAATACTTACAATACAGCAACAATTGCTGGAATAACCATAGCAGCGATAAGTACAGCCACAATAATAAGTGCTATCATACGTTGAGTTTTTTTTCTGTTCATTTTATTCACCTCAATTTAAACATTATAGAAAGGTCGAGAATCTTATGATACCTATACTTGCTTGTCTTTTCATTTTAGTCATATGGATTGCCTACCAACGCCGCAAAGGAGATAGAGCTACCAAAAAACAGTCAGAGGCTTTCTGGGCTCGAGAGCGAGACGCGAATCTATCCCGAAAAAAAGACTTATCCAACCTTGATTATATCACAATCCCTTTTGAAAATCTTCCTTTTTCTGATTCCAGCAATAAGGAAATCTTATTTATTCAAAAGCAATTGGAGAATCTACGGGATCAAAAAATTGTGAATCTGTCTGGTCTATCCAATACTGACCTGAAACTTTCCTATGGTGTAGCTAATATTAACTTATTATCTAGCTATGATCAAAACTTCATAGTCCTAGTACGTAGCCTGAATAAATGGGGCGAATTGCTACTTCAAGATCATAACATTCCAGATGCAACCACCGTTTTTGAATACGCAATCTCATGTGGAAGTGATATTTCACAGACTTTCTTATCTTTAGCTGGTATCTACTTAGATAACAGATCTTATGATAAGTTAATCATGCTCAAAGAAAAAGCAAAGCAGATCTCAACACCGTTAAAAGAGCCACTATTATTAAAGTTAAACGCTATCTGCGAGAAAGCATCCCATGATCAAGGATAATTTTATCAATATAACGAGACGCTTTACTCTTCGTAAATTCCTCCAGATATGGGGGAATTTCTAATTTATGGTATTTAACAAGATCCAGTAAATACTTTTTCTGTTTTTCCGTCATAGGTTCTTGCTTCTTCGGGCTATAGCTCAAAGCAATTGGTGTAAAAAGTTCGGGATATCGGCCTATAAAACCATTCTTCATACACTCAAATAATTCTGCTGCTGCCTTAGCATCCTCAAATGCTCTATGGCTTACGCTACGTTTAATCTGGTAATGGTCACACATGGAGTCCAGAGTTTTACTCTCAATCTCCGGGTGAAGCACACGTGCTATTTTTAAGGTATCAATTCCTTTTCTCTCATAAGTCTCCCCAAGCAATACTACGGCTGTCTTAAGGAAACTAAAGTCAAAGGAAACATTATGCCCTAAAATCACATCGCAATCCTTACAATTCTCATGATGAAACTGAAGAAAATCTCTCATTGCTTCTCGTTCAGAGGCTTGACCTTTCAACATATCATCCGTAATTCCTGTTAATTCAATAATTCTATCGGGTAAGGGCTGTCCAATATCGATTAGTCTTGAAAAAGTAGCCTCTACCTTCCCATCCTCAACCACGACAGCACCGATTTCAATCATCTGAGCACTATCTGGGCTTAAGCCAGTACTCTCTATATCCACTGCTAGATACTTCATAAGACCTCCTTTCTATTTCATATCTAAACACAAAACGTTACTTAAGGCTATTTTTATATTCCTTACAATGATCTCTTAAAAAGCACTCCTGACACTTAGGAGATCTTGCGGTACATAAGCCTCTTCCATGGGTAATAATCTGTATATTGTATAGAATCCAGTGGTCTTTCGGAATCACCTTCATCAAATCATATTCAATCTTTTCCGGATCTTCTTCCTTCGTAAACCCTAGTTTACGAGAAATCCGTTTCACATGTGTGTCCACAACAATGCTGGGTTCATTAAATATATTACCACGAATCACATTCGCTGTTTTTCTTCCTACCCCTGCTAAACTGGTCAAGGCATCAATGTCATTTGGCACTTCACCACCATACTCCGATAATAAGGTATTGGTGCAAGCGATGATATTCTTTGCTTTATTATGATAAAACCCAGTTGAGTGAATGTCACGTTCCAGTTCTCGTAAATCTGCTTTTGCAAAGGCTTCTAAGCTTGGATACTTTACAAATAAGTCCTTTGTCACCATATTCACTCGTTCATCGGTACACTGAGCACTTAACATAGTGGCAATCAGTAATTGCCATGCATTGTCGTGATTTAAATAGCAACGGTAATCGGTTCCATATTCTTTATCTAAAAGAGATAGAACTTTCGCAATTCGCTCTCGCTCCACCTTTGTAATTCTACGAACCATACTGTATCCTTTCTGTTTATTTGCTGAATCCTAATTCCTGTCTACCTTGTCCAACAAATACTACTTAGTCTCGCTCCCCTGAGGATTCAATCCCAATCCTTCCGGATCAACGATGCATGTTTGATGTTCTTGGTAAAGATTTTTAGCTTTCGTATAGTCAAACAAGATAAAGTAGTCCTTGTCCACCACTTCACCTGTGGTAACTGCGTATTCAATATCAATAGAGAAATGTTCTATATGAACGCGCTCCCCAATCTGATATTCCTGTGAATGATTACTTAAGAATGCTTTATATATCTTCTTATAGCTCTCATAGCTCAAAGCAAATTCTGGCCTTGACTTCAGTTTCTCTCTTAAGTATAAATCATAAACCATAATCTCATCAAGAGCTTCCATTTCATACTCTGATAACCAATCCTTAGCAAATTCTCGCAAAATCGTGTATCTTCGAATTCTTGCCTGATTAAAGCCAAACAAAGTATGCTTGCGATAATAATCCGCCAAAGCTTCATACATCGCAAAAGGAGTTACAAACTTATGCTCTAAAAATCCTATAGAATTAGAAAATTGCCCGCTATTATAGTAAACCTCAACCATTTCCTCAATGTCTTTTAAACGGCATACATCCTCATAAGGAAGCCACTTGGTATATAAAACTTCATAAGGAGCTTCCTCCTGGTAGTAGATCTCATACTGTTTACACAACTCACCCATAAGTGAACCTTTTAATACTTTTAAGAATCCTAATTGTAGTTGATCTGGATACATTGCATAAACATCATTAAAGGACTGGGCAAAGCTTTCATAATTCTCATATGGCAAACCCACAATCAAATCAAGATGTTGATGTATATTATGACTTTGTTTCACTCGGTTGACACAATAAGCAAGCTTACTTAGATCCATCACACGATGAATTGCCTGTATTGTTTCAGCATTCGTTGATTGCACCCCAATTTCAAGCTGTACTAAGCCTGGGCGAAGCGTGGATAATAAGTTAAGTTCCTCTTCTCCCAATAAGTCAGCAGCAATCTCAAAATGGAAATTCGTAATCTGGTTATCATGTTCCTTGATATAATTGATAATTCCCATAGCATGAGCTTTATTGCAATTAAAGGTACGATCAATAAACTTCACCTGTGGTACCTTATGATCTAAGAATAGTTGTAATTCCTGGTATACCAAATCAAGGTCGCGGAAACGAACCCCTTTCTCCACAGAACTTAAACAATAGCTGCAGGAAAATGGACAGCCACGACTTGTCTCATAATAGATAATATGGTTATGGAAGGGTTTTAGGTCCTTTGCTTCTTGATATAGGAAAGGCAAACGTCGAAAATCTAGCGCTTCCCTAAGACCATTCCTATGAAGCCCCCCCTTACTATCGCGATAACAAATTCCTCGAATCTCTGAGAGGCCCTTGCTTTCATCATTATCATAACTATTCTTATGGACCTTACTAGTTTCCAGGTAGCCCTTACCACTAGAAGGCATTCTTTCATTGAAGTTGTTTTCTAAGTAATATTTCACTACTTCTAAAAAGCTCGCTTCTCCTTCTCCTACCATAACTCCACGAACTTGTGGTAGTCTCTCTAGGCAGTCCATAGCATCATAACTAACCTCAGGACCACCAAGCCAGATTTCAACCATAGGATTTAATTTCTTATATTCACGTATCAATCTCCCAATCATGGAAATGTTCCAGATATAACAAGAGAATGCTAATACA
>JAEYWQ010000338.1 GCA_023428885.1 Bacillota bacterium | reverse complement strand
TCTGAGGTATGAGTATTTGATTGTTTGTCGTGATTCAATTATACCATAAATCAGTGAGGGGTTGTTTTGTTTTCTTATAAAAAATATCCCGCATTTATGCGGGTTCTGGCGTTTCACAAACGCCTAAGAATATATAACTAAGGGGGAAAGATGAAAGAAGCTTATATGATGAGTTTTAAAGAACTTGAATTTGGATTTAAAATCGCCTTACAAGCAGCTTGGGAGGCTTACATAGAAGGTTCTATTCCGATAGGTGCAGTTGTCTTAAACCAGAAGTCAGAGCTTGTTTCGATTGGTAGAAACCGCATCTATGAAAATTCAGCTCCGAGTCCACAGATTTTTCGCCATCAGTTAGCACATGCTGAGGCGAATGCTATTTTACAATTAAGTGAGGATGATTATCCAGATATTCGAAGCTATACTTTATATACCACGATGGAGCCATGTCCATTTTGCTTTGGTGCTGTGGTGATGGGGAGTATTAAAAATGTAAAATTTGCAGCAAGAGATGGTTGGGGAGGAGCTACTTCTCTGGTTAACGCAAGTAATTACTTAATAAATAAGAGATTACATATCGAGGGTCCATTTGATTTATTAGAAAAGGTCGAAATTGCATGGATGACTTGCTTTGAATTTGAAAGATTTATCAGTTATAAGGTTATGGATACTTGGAGAAGTTATTGTCCAGAAGGGGTGGAAGCAGGCAAAAGAATGCATCATGCGAAATTATTAGAGGGATTGAGAGAAAAAAGAGCTAGCGTAGAAGAAGTATTTGACCAAACAATTAGGATGTTAAACAGTATCTAAAGTTAAAAAAGATTAAGTATTATGACGGATCAGATTGAGACAAAGAAAGGTAGCTGTATGATATACCAAGGAAACACATATAAAAGAATAATTCTAGTTGGAAGTGGTGGTAGCGGTAAAAGCTATTTATCGAAACATATTGCATGCATCACCAAACAGCCTCTCATACATCTGGATAACGAGTACTGGAAACCTGGCTGGACTGAAACACCAAAATCGGAGTGGATTGCTAGACAGGAGAATTTAATTGAGGGGGAGAGCTGGATTATTGATGGAAACTATAATAGTACACTAGAGTTACGATTTACTGCAGCAGATTGTGTGATTTTTATGGATAGGAATCGTTTGGCTTGTATCTATGGAGCATGGAGACGTCATGGCAAGAAACGAACCGATCTTCCTGCTTATCTTGATGAAAAGAAAGATAAAGAATTTTTTGAGTTTCTAAAGTATATATGGAAATTTCCTCAGCAGAGCCGATCAAAAATCCTACAACTACATAATAAGTATCCAGAAAAGAAGTTTATCGTATTAAAGAGTCGTGGAGAAATAAAGAAATTTATGAAAGAAATAAAATATAATGCAGATAAGGATTAAATAGAAGGTTAGGAGCTTATCGTGGGAAAAAAAATATTACTTTCTGGTGAACCGAGAGTTGGAAAGACCACAGCTATAAAACAGATCATTCAAATGATCGGAAAAGAGAATTGTGTAGGTTTCTTTACTGAAGAAATCTGTAATGAGCTTGGCAGAACTGGATTCGAGTGTGTCGGTTTGGATGGTACAAGGATTAAAATTGCTGATGTAAGTTTAGAAAGTGCTATTCGGATAGGGCGGTATGGAATCAATATCGATGCATTTGAAAGTTTTGTACTGAAGATTTTTGATTGTGCGCATAAAACAAATAAATTAGTAATTATTGATGAAATAGGTCCTATACAGTTTTTATCATCTAAGTTCAAGCAGGAACTGATGAAGCTACTAAATAGGGATCAGTGTGTCTTAGGTACAATATTTTATAAAGAGCACACAGAGATTGATAACATAAAACGATTAGCAGGGATTAAGATAATTACAATGACCACAGACAATAGGAATGCTATCACGGATATTGTTATTCGTGAAGTAAACTCAAGTAAGGGAACTATATAACAATGCGTTTAATATAGCAAAGACATAGCTAAAGATTCTTTGAGAGGTGTTAGTGTAAGAATAAATTTTTTACATTTAAATTTATTCCTGCGTCAGTGTAAAAATAAAAGTATATTTTTACACATAAGTTTGCAGGTAGGGAAGGGTATGGTTGTTTTATGAAAAACTTAGGTTACTATGATGGACATTATGATTTAATTGAGAACATGGTAGTTCCTTTTGATGATCGGGTACATTATTTTGGCGATGGTGTATATGATGCAACTTGTGCTAGAAACCATATCATCTTTAATTTGGAGGAACATATTGATCGGTTTTTTCGTAATGCAGGTTTGTTGGAGATAGAAATTCCTCATAGCAAAGAAGAATTGAAGCAGATACTAAATGAGATGGTGCAAAAAGTTGATGGAGATATCCATTTTGTATATTGGCAGGTTACTAGAGGGGTTGCACCTAGAAAGCACGTATTTCCCAATGGGAAAGCTAAAGTTTGGATTATGATACGTCCTCAAAAGATAGTAGATCCCTCCCATAAATTAAAATTGATTACGGTTGAAGACACGAGATTTTTACACTGTAATATCAAAACATTAAACTTGCTTCCTAATGTAATAGCTGCACAAAAAGCGGAGTTAGCTGGCTGTGATGAGGTAGTGTTTCACCGTGGTGAGCGTGTGACAGAATGTGCTCATAGTAATGTACATATTTTAAGAGATGGCACCTTATATACAGCACCAACCGATCAATATATTCTGCCAGGCATTGCGAGAGAACATCTTATCAGCATGTGTAAGCTATTAGGGATTCCAGTTTCTGAGTCACCATATACTGTACAAGATTTGATGGCAGCTGATGAAATCTTAGTTACATCCTCAAGCCATTTTTGTTATGCAGTAGATGAGATTGATGGAAAATTAGTTGGAGGTAAAGATAGCAAGCGATTGAGCCAACTACAGGAGGCTCTATTTGACGAATTTTACAGCACTACTAAGCAGAAATAAAATACAATAATATACAGGAGAATAGTAATGAGACAGAAAATTGATTTTTTGACAAAACCGGTACTAATTGGTGACAAAGTAATTTTAAGGCCTTTTGAAGCAAAAGATTGTGATATTATGTTAGAAATTCTAGAGGAGCCTGAGCTAAGGAAATTAACTGGGTCTGTTTTGAGTGATGAGGAGGCTATGGAGCTATCAAGCCCAGAAGAAAAGGAAAGAGTTAGACAATGGTATATGACGCGCAATGAGCAAAATAATCGGTTGGATCTGGCTATCATACTTAAAGAGACTGACCAGATTGTTGGGGAAGTTGTATTTAATGAATATGATGAGGACACGGGAAACGTGAATTTTAGAATTCTCTTAGGTCAAGCAGGGTGCAATAAGGGATTAGGGACTGAAGCAACTAGCCTGTTTGTTAAGTACGGGATGGAAGAGTTAGGTCTACATAGAATTGGTTTAGAGGTGTTTAGCTTTAATCCAAGGGCAGAACGTGTATATCAAAAAGCAGGATTTATTTTTGAGGGAGTTAAGAGAGAAGATTTTATGTATAATCAAAAATATATTGATACCAAAATATATGGACTACTAAGATCGGATTATTTGAAGGCAAATCATGATAAAGACTAAATATGACAGGTAAAAGAGGGATGAGAATGCGGATCGTATATACTGATGGGAGCGATAAGGATTTTGTGGAATTATGTAGTATGTTAGATGATAACCTAAATGAGATTGTTGGAGGAGAACAGCAGAGAACAGAATATATTCAATATAATTCATTGAATAACATTCATGATGTTGTTCTGGCTTATGTGGATGAGCTTCCTGTTGGATGTGCAAGCTTTAAGAAGTATGACGACCAAACAGCTGAAGTAAAGAGAGTGTTTGTCCACAAAGATCATCGAGGCAAAGGAATATCACAACAATTAATGAATAAAATAGAGGAATTAGCGAAAGGTAAGGGTTATAAGAAGTTGATCCTAGAAACGGGTAAAGCTATGGTGGTAGCTCATGCCTTATATATGAAACTTGGATTTCAGATTATTGATAACTATGGGCAGTATAAGGATATGGAAGATTCTGTTTGTATGCTTAAGGAGATTTAGTTTATGTAAAAGTAAGTGGGGGACATGTCTAAGAAACTAATAGTATGGAGGTCAACACACAATGAATGAAAAAACATGCCAATTACTTCATGATTTTATAAAAGAACTTCCGCAAGACTATCAATCAATGTTTCGGGAATTGGCCGATTATGCAATATCCTTAGGTTACACGCCTAAGAAAACAAAATCAAAAGACTTTGCCCTTGATTTTTCCAAGAGTAAAGTGAAGAGAACCATTATGAAACTAGAAGTTCACGATAATGCTAAAAAATCAAACCCTCCAGGACTAAGGCTAAAGTTTTATGCAAACAAAGAATATTCTGATATCTTTCAAAGAGGAATTCAACGAGTGATTGAAGAGTTTAATGGTAGATATACAGGTTGCTATGGATGTGGTAAATGTAAAGGACAATTGGAAGGGTATACTTATACCTACCCAGATGGTAAAAAGGTGTTTCGATGCGGAGGAGAATTAATAGCAATCTATGATTTTGGCATACATAATGTTTCAGAAATTAAAGATTTAATTAGAGTTCAAGATGACTTTTATATAAATAAACAATCTTGTATATAGAGTATTAGCCCCTTTGACATATTATAGGAATTGTATTAAGATGTTATTAATTGTATTGATATAGATGAAAGGACTAGAAAAGATATGAAAAAAATACTAATGATAGCAACCGGCGGAACAATAGCTTCGAAAGTAACAGGGAGAGGATTAACACCTGTTTTGACATCAGAAGAATTACTTCAATATGTACCAAGTATCCAAACCATATGTAAAGTAGATACTTTACAGCTATGTAATTTGGATAGTACGAATATTAGTCAGGAGCATTGGCTCTTAATGGCGGATGCGATTCATCGGGAATATGATCATTATGATGGTTTTGTGATATGTCACGGTACGGATACTATGGCTTATACTGCTGCAGCCTTATCATATCTGATACAAAATTCTCCAAAACCAATTGTAATCACAGGTTCTCAGAAGCCGATTAACGTTGAGGTAACTGATTCCAAGATCAATTTATATTCCAGCTTTTTATATGCAGCTTCCAATGATGCAAGTGGTGTTCAGATTCTATTTGATGGAAAAGTAATCCTAGGAACGCGTGCGAGAAAAACACACTCCAAGAGTTTCCATGCGTTCTCGAGCATTAATTACCCATACCTAGCAGTGATTCAGAATGATAAGATTATGCAATATATTAAGCAGCCGAAACAAGAACGGCCTGAGTTTTATCATAACTTGAATTCAAAGGTGGCGATTCTTAGACTGATTCCTGGTATGAGTTCCGATTTTCTAGGATATTTATTAGAAAAGAATGATGCCGTTGTGATCGAGAGCTTTGGAGTGGGAGGGGTTCCATCCTTAGAGGAATATCACTATTATGATGAGATTGAAAAATGGTTGGATCATGGTAAAACGATAGTTATGACCACTCAGGTTCCAAATGAAGGTAGTGAATTGAATATTTATCAGGTGGGTCAGAATCTAAAGCAAGACCTTCATATTTTAGAAGCTTATGATATGACCACGGAAGCTGTCGTTGCAAAGCTTATGTGGCTACTAGGTCAGACAAAGGAGCCAGATGAAATTAGAAGGCTATTCTATACAACAATTAGCTGTGATCTTTTATATACTGAGGTAGACTAATCTTTGCAAGACTGAAGTTCGAAGGGGAGAAAGCATATGAAAGAGGAGGGTTATTATGGCCAGAAAAGTTATAGTATTTATAGCGACCAGTTTAGATGGGTATATTGCTACAAAAGATGAGTCTTTGGATTGGCTGTTCCGAGTGGAAGGTGAAGGCGATAATGGCTACTCTGAGTTTTATGATACAGTAGATACAATAATAATGGGTAGAAGAACTTATGACTGGATTGTTAATGTAGAAGGTGATAATTTCCCATATAAGAATAAAAAATGCTATGTGTTTTCCCAGACCCCTCAAGAGACAAATGATAAAGTTGAATTCTTACATTGTGATATCGGTACATTTATCAATGAGATTAAGCAAGAGGAAGGAAATAATATCTGGTTAGTAGGTGGAGGAGAGTTAATTTACCACGTTTTGAAAGACAATCTTGTTGATGAATTTATTATCACTGTAGCACCTCAAATTATTGGATCAGGCATTCCTTTGTTTAAGAATAGTGCTGTAGAATTAGAACTTCAACTAAAGAGTGTTAGAACATTTAATCAATTTGTAGAATTACATTATATAAGAAAGTGATATTGACTAAGATAGTGATAATCACTGAGTAAGTTTTTAATGGGAGTGTATAGTTAATTAGTTAGGATTAATAAGTATTAAGTAATGAGAAATGCCATATACACAGATGTAAGGAGTGAATTCCATGTTTCAAAGTAAAAGACTAACTTATCGTAAGTTGGGTGACAAGGACTTTCAAACTTTTTATGAGCTATATTCCAATAAAGAAGTTATGAAATATACGTATTTTGATGCATTTCTCTCTCTAGAGGAAGCAAAAAATGCCTTTCAAGAGGTCTTAGTAAAACAAGATGATGAGAGTCAAGGTACGCAATATATCGTTACTCTAAATAATAACGAAGACATTGGCATAGTAGATTATGATGTAATCATAAAAAATTTTGAGGGTGGAATATTCGAATTAGGATATTTTATTAAACCACAATATTGGGGATATGGCTTTGGAACTGAGATGAGCGAAACTTTCATTGGATTTTTGTTTGAGAATCATAATATTCATAAAATAGTTGCTAGTTGCAATAGTAATAACTCATCGTCGGAACATATAATGAAAAAGCTTGGTATGACTTATGAAGGAAGTTTAAGAAAAGTTAGACTAAAAAATGGAGTATGGGAAGACGAAACGAAATATGGATTACTACGAGAGGAATGGGAAGCGAATAAGGTTAGAGCTTGTGAAGATGAATTATAAGGAGGTTCCGAGTAATGAAAATTCGTGCTTTTATACTTTCAATCTTTATACTCAGTATAAGTTTGATGGGATGCAGTCTGGATGACAACTATTCGGTGAGAAGATCTAGTGGTTCGTCTAGCAGCAGTTGGACAGATGAAAAGAATACTGAATGTGAATTTGAGAAAGGCCAAAAGATAACTTTTTCCTATGATTCCAAAGTAAACAATGGTGAACTAAGCATTCAATTATTAAATCCTCAAAATGAAGTGGTTCTAGAGTTCGAAATCAATAAAGAAGGTAAGATCGAAAAAGAAATCACAGAAAGTGGAACCTATATTTTATTAATTAAGGGAAATGAATTTAACGGTAGCTATTCCGTGGATTGGTAACATAATGATTAATCTGAATTTACAGTTAGATAGGGGAGGAAAATAAATATGAAATATTTCAAAAAATTAGTTGGGGAACATATATATCTATCACCCATGTGCGTTGACGATGCAGAAACCTACGTTAAGTGGATGAATGATTTTAATATTACAGATAATGTAGGAAATACAAGTAGAGTAATCTCTATAGAAGGCGAGAGGGCTTGGCTGTCACAAAGTACTAGTCAGTATCATTTTGCTATTGTTAGCTTAGAAAATGATGAGTTAATCGGTAATTGCGGACTTCAAGAAATTAACCAAATGCGACAATGCGCAGAAGTTGGAATATTTATTGGCGATGAAAAAAATCGTAATAAAGGGTATGGAAGAGAGGCACTTAGTTTATTAAGCAATTATGGCTTTGATTATTTAAATTTAAACAACATCATGTTGCGAGTTTTCTCCTTTAACACTCTAGCAATTAATTGTTATAAAAAGGTTGGATTTCAGGAGATTGGAAGAAGAAGACAGTCCTATTATATGAAGGGTCAGTTCTATGATGAGGTGTTTATGGACATGTTACGAGATGATCGGATTCGGTAAGGCCTTGAGCAGGAACTAAGTTATACTCAAAGAAAACTGCTTCTAATCGATGAATAGATAAGAGGAAAGTCAAATGTATATAGAGACAAAGAGCCTTGTGATAAGAGTTTTTGAGGAAAATGATATTGGCGATGCCCATATGTATTTGCAGGACAAGGAAGTTATGAAGTATGTAGAACCACCATTTAGTCTGGAACAGACGAAAGAGTTTATCTTAGAGTTTGGCTGTAAGAAAGAAATGGTGTTCGCATTGGAAGAAAAGAGTTCAAAGAAAGTAATCGGACATGCGATCTTTCATCCCTATGATGAAGTTGATGAATATGAGATTGGTTGGATATTAAGTCGATTCAGTTGGGGGAAAGGATATGCTGTGGAAGTGAGCAAAGCATTGATTCAATATGCATTCCAGGAAAAACAAGCAAAGCGTGTTATTGCAGAGACAGTTGTTGGAAATCTTGGAGCATTGGCGGTTATCAAACGATTAGGTATGGTGGAAAATGAGCAACGTTCTGGAACGATTTTAAAGCTATTTGAGTTAAATCAAGGAAATGTATAGAAAGTGTTCATAATATAACTTATGAAAGATAAAGTCTATGTAGATTGAAAGGAGCATCATTTGGTAAGAACCTAGGGATGCTCCTAAATTTAGTGCTACCTATTATTTATAGTCAACTTAAGTTTCAATCAACAAAAAATTAATGTTTCGGTTTTTTATTAAACCATGGAAATGGAAATTCACCATTTTCTTTGATCTTATTAAATTCCGTTGTTCTTCTATCTTTGATGAACTTTGCATCTTCACTAGAGATGACAGATAATTCAACCAGCTTGTCAGTTAAAGTATTTTCAGATTTGAGTTGATTTTCAAGCAAAACATAAACTTCTTCCTTTTGCTGTTTGGAAAGTTTATTCCATTGTTCATTTGCTTGTTTCATTTTTTCTTTCAACTGATGTTTTAAATCCTTCTCATCATTTCTCTGATTTGAATTTTCAATTGAGCTATGAGCAGTATTTTCTATGAAGCAAGTGGAAGGATGTAAAATAAAGGATCCTAACATACCGATTAGTGCAACACTGTAAAAGATTTTTAACATTCTTTCCTCACTTTCTAATATAATAGGAAGACTAAATTCTAGTATAGTGTTACCTAGAAAGGCAAGAGAATTGTATATTGATTACATATACCAGAAACTTACTTACCAATAAGAATCGGAAATAAGTATGATTAAAATGAATAATATAAAATAGTGGGGGATAAATATGTCAGAGTATGGAAAGCAATTATCACCACAAAAGAGAGCACGAGTAGAAAAGTTCCAGAACATAAGACAAGATTTACTTGACCATGGCTATAAGGAAGAAATTCTTACGATAAGTACACTGAAAGCTAATGTGATGGCTCTTATCATATGTCTACCCTTATTAGTAGTGGGATGTTTTTTGTTTTTTAGATTTAACAGGATCGCTCCTATCACAGATATTCCAATATGGACATTTGTAGCAGCTCTCATTGGAATTGTTATCCACGAGTTAATTCATGGATTAGTGTGGGCATACTTTTCTAAGGATAAGTTTAAGTCCATAGGTTTCGGAGTTGAATGGAAATACCTAACACCTTATTGCACTTGTAATGAATGTTTACCATATAAGGCATATGCACTTGGAGTTATCATGCCAACGATCATTTTAGGTTTCATTCCTTACATAATTTCTGTAGTTATTGGAAGCTATCATTTGCTCTTTTTTAGTTTATTGCTAATTACGGGCGGTGGTGGAGATATGTATGTCTTATTTTTAATTAAAAAATATAAGAATGCTATCTTGGTTGATCATCCATATTTAATAGGGTGTGTAGCGTTTCGTAAAATAAGGGCGTAATAATTTTGAGAGGAATAGTATTACATGAAAAAGGTTATAAAATTATTTTTAAACATAAGAAAAGAGCTGGATTGGCTAGAGCAGAGGAAGGGCTGGAAGCTGATTCATACCAATGGAATAAGATATACGTTTGTAGAGTCTGATTGTGATTATAATTATGAGTATGTTTTTTTTAGAAAGAGCAAAAAGGAATTAAGATTGATTAGAAATCAAGTGAAGGACTGTGACATAGAGTTTGTATGTAATTCTTCCACATGGGCACCATTTCGTAAGAATGCAGCTAAGGGACCAATTCGTGTATTGGAAGAGGGGTCTAATCATCGTAAGACATTGAGAAAGCTGCACGATGATTATATAGCTTTTGGTCTAGTTTTCACAACTTTAGCTTTAACCGCCTTTAGGTCAGATCGTAATTATTATTATAACATACCGCAAATTCTTTACTATATATGTAGTTTTCTCTTTTATTTACAGGCGTATGCTTATAAAAAATACTCTAAGGAGTATTAAATAGATAATATTAGCAAGTAAGAAGAAATATGTAGCATAACTACCACAGACAAAGGGAATGCTAGAGAACTTAATGAGTATCAACTAACGCAGAGTTCATTGTATTATTTGCACGATTTGCATGGAGGTTTTTACGTCGTATGAAAAAGGTATTCAAGATTTTCTTTGATATTACAAAAGAATTAGAATGGCTGGCTCAGCAAAAGGGCTGTAAGTTGATTCATACCAATGGTATAAGTTATATCTTTGAGGAGAGCGCTTGTGACTATAACTATGAATACATATTTTTTCAAAAGGATATCAATGAATTAGATCAGATTAGAAGTCAGATTAAGGATAAGGATATTGAATTTGTGTGTAATTCTTCTACATGGGCTTTATTTCGAAAGGATGTAGCAAAGGAAGAACTCCATGTGTTCGATGACGCGTATATCAATTATAAGGCACTACAAAAAAGATACAATACATTTCTGGCACTGGGTGCTTGTTATACAGGCTTAGCGACAACGCAAGTTGCTTTATCTTTCAGATTTCATGGGATATATGTATTGCTATCACTTATGTTCTATATTTGTAGCTTTATGTTTTACTTAAGTGCATTTTATTATAAAAAGGGTGCTCAAAAGTATGATGATGGAACCTATGCTCAGAGGATGAAAAGTGATAAATAAATTGATTTGGGCGGGTAGATTTAGTAATAAAATTATTAAGGTGTAATTTGAAAGAAGTAAGTAATTATTAAGAGGGGGATATATGATAAAAAAGGTGAAATGGATGTCAATGATATTGATATGTATAGGGATTGTTCTTGTCTTAATTGATTATAACCTTAAGCCCTCAGTATCTATTGAGGACATTAAGGTAGATGCTACGTTACAGAGGAATGAGACAAATGCATATCCTCATAAAGAGTACATAATCGATATCAATATGATAAAAAACAAGGACTGTAATGTGATAATTTATCCGTATATCCAAGGTCTTGGTATGATGACTTACAATCTTAATGAGCAAGAAGATTACTTCATACCTAGCTCAATAGGGAGTGATGGTGTAACAGTTAATCTTGCAACTTCAGAATTGAGGAAACTTAACTTGATCCAAGATAAGGATGAGCTATCCTTAATTGGATTTTGGTTCCCTGAAAAAGAAGGTAGCTATAAATCAAGAGTGTATTTAGAGATGCTAGATGATTTTAATAAAATAAATAATCCGGTTCTTGTTTGTGTATACCTTGAAGAGAAATTAGGAAAGCAACTAACTTGGGCTAAGGTTTTTCCTATCAATCTCGGAAATATAGACTGATATCAAGGTAAATTTTTATAGAGGCAGGGGGATGATAGTTTGAAATTTGATGTTAATGAAATTGCTTATGTTGAGAATTGTGTTAGCGAACAGTCCGATGAAAATTGGGGAAATATAATGGGTAAATACTCTGATGATGAACTATTTTAAATGAAAAATAAAAGAAAGTACCATAGCATAGGGAGAGTAAAAATAATGGATAGAATAGCAATTATTTCAGATATACATGGAAATATTCCAGCTTTGGAAGCCGTGCTAAGTGATATAAAAAGTCGTGGGATAGAAAGAATTTTTTGCTTGGGGGACTTGGCAGGAAAAGGTCCAAGTTCAGCCCTAGCAGTTGATATGATAAGAGATAATTGTGAGCTTGTGATTAGAGGGAATTGGGACCATTTTGTACCGAAGCTAGATGATGAGATAGCACTTTGGCATCAGAGAAAGCTAGGTGAAGAACGATTGGATTATTTAAGGCAACTTCCGATCTATACGGAATTCTATATGAGCGGTAAACTTGTAAGATTATGTCATGCATCACCAAATGATCTATTTCATAGAGTATTTATTGCTACAGCAGAGGAGGAACGTATAAAGCTGTTTGCCCCAACCAGTACCTTAGCAAAAGAGGCAGACGTAGTTGGTTATGGAGACATCCATGGAGCCTATATTGATTATTTTAATGGAAAAACCTTATTCAATGTCGGAAGTGTAGGTAATCCATTGGATATTCCACAGGCATCTTATGCAATTATAGATGGACAATATGGAGCTAGTGAAGACTCTTCCTTATCAATTGCGAATATCAGGGTCCCATATGATATTGAATTAGCAATTAGTCAGGCACTTGAGACTGATATGCCAGAATTGAAGGAGTATATTAATGAGCTAAGGACTGCAATTTATCGGAAGAGTAAGAAAGCATAAGAAAACAAGGAAAGCTCATAGAAAGTAATTGGTGGTTATAAGTGAAAACAGATCGGCTCAACTTACGTTTGATAGATAGATCAGATTATGAGGACATATGTGAATATGGATGCGATGAGGAAACAGGTCAGTTTATGATTCATTGGCCCAAAAGCAAGGAAGAGATAGCAAGCTTTATTGAAGCTTGTGTAACAGCAGTCAACTCAGAAAAACCTACATGGTATGAATATGTGATGCAACTAAATGATGACAACAAGGTTATTGGAAATATCACATTACATGTGAACGATAAAGAGGCCGAGATTGGCTGGATTTCTAACAAGAAGTACTGGAATTATGGATATATGAGTGAAGCGGTTCATGCAGTGATACAACATGTATTTCAGTACCTTGGTATTGAGACGATTTATGCTACTTGTACAGATCGAAATGTTGCATCTTTTAAAGTAATGGAGAAATGTAATATGACGAGAATTCGTACTGAGTGTAACCATCGGGCTGTGAAGCAAGGGGTAGAGGTAACCTATCATAAATTGACATACTGTATTCATAAAACTGACAAGAATTAAGTTTAAAACATAGGTTCAAAGATTAGTTATATCCAATACAGTATTAACATAAGTGAGTACATAATGTGAATGGAGGTACTGAATTGTGGATAAACGTATCATTAAGGATATCACAAAGTTTATATTTGTAAGCGATGAGCCAAAGAATGTTGACATCATTTTTTTACCTGGTGGCTCCTATCCAGAAGTGCCTGAGAAGGCTGCAAGCCTATATAAAGAAGGATATGCTAAGCGTATACTCCCATCAGGTGGTGTAAGCGTAAAAACTGGTCAGTTTACAAGTCTTTTCATGCACGCAGGTGTCTGATGCTTTATCAGCTTGCATTTCCAGAAGCAGAAATCTACATTGTTCCAGTGGATTGTAATAATATTACTCGTGATAATTGGTTTTATTACGAAGCTGGGATTGATCGAGTTCTTGGAGAGCTTGCAAGGTGTGGTAATCAATTTATACCAGATATGAAAGAATATTTGATATAAGGCTGTAAGGTCTATATGCTTTAATCAAATAAGATATACTAGTACAAAAGAAGAATGAGGATGCATTACTTAGAAATGTAGTCCTCATTCATAGACCAAGGAGGGATGTTATGGACGAATTATTTCAAAAAGAGATAGCTAAGGATGGTACGGTTCCAGCGAAAGCGATTACCGCCTTCTTGAAGGACATAGAAAAGAGTAAAGTGAATATACATGGATTCATTATGCTTTCTGAGGGTACTTGTATAGCAGAAGGATACTGGAAGCCATTCCATCAAGATTCCTTGCATAGGATGTACTCCGCGGGGAAGAGCTTCACTTCCTTAGCAATTGGTTTATTGCAGGAGGAAGGAAAGTTAAATATCAATGACCATATTTGTAAGTACTTTGAGGATAAGCTTGGGAAAGAGGTTCATCCATGGATTCGAGAGACTACGATTAAGCATATGCTTTGTATGACAACTGCTCATCAGACTACCACATATAAGAGATATCAGGGTGATTGGGTGGAGTCCTTTTTTCGGGTAGCACCAACTCATAAACCTGGAACGATATTTTCCTATGATACCTCAGCAACTCATGTATTATCTGCACTGGTAGAGAAATTGTCAGGTATGGATTTGATGAGTTATCTACGAAAGAAGGCCCTCAACGCGATTGGATTCTCCAAAGAAGCAATGTTTCTAAAAGATCCAGCAGGGATTTCGCAAGGTGGTTCAGGTTTAATGTGCACTCTGCGTGATTTAGTTTCAGTTGCTCAACTTTGTATGGATGAAGGGATGTACCAAGGTATATCTTTATTACCGAAGGCTTATCTAAAAGAAGCAATCAGTTACCAAGTACCTACCCTGCAGCAGCCATCCTTGGATGAACAGTTTGGCTATGGTTATCAGATTTGGATGAGTCGAGAAGAGGGCTTTTGTTTTTATGGTATGGGGGGACAACTTGCACTATGCTTTCCAAAATATCGTTTTATCTTGGGAACCATGGCGGATACCATTGGTAATCCCAATGGATTGAAGGATATCTATGACGCATTCTATGATAATGTGTATAAGTATCTGAAAGAAAATCAAGAATTAGCAGAGCCTAATAATGATGGTGATTATGAAGAATTAAGAGAAAGAATAAGCAGGCTGGCATTACAACCTATCACTGGTGCTTACGCATCATCGATGATAGAAAAAATGAATCACGTTAGTTACCAGATGGGTGATCATGAGATGAGTTTTGGTAAAGTTCAGCTTCATCTTGAACATAAGTCCGGAATAATAGAGTATGAAAAGCAAGGTATGACCTATCAATTAGAATTCGGTTTCGGTGAGTACAAGACTCAAAAGTTTCCTAAGACAAGCTATGACTGCATCACAAGCGCTGCATGGCTACAAGATAACTTGTTATTCTTACGCTGTTATGTGATTGAGGAGTGTTTTGCCCATTTAGATATTTCTATTCGTTTTATTGAGGATACCATAACGATAGGAATGAAACGTACGGAGGAAGAATTCCTAGCAGGATATAATGGTACTATCACTGGACAGATGATTAAGGCATAGATTATAAATAGCGCAGTTCCAAGAGGTAAGTGTAATGGGACGTAGTTTGAAAGGGACGGGGTGTAATCACAGAAAGAGTGTGACTGCCCGGTCCCTTTCGCACGTTTAAACTATTATCATCAACATACTACGCTACCAGGTACACCCAGCTTCAAGAATCTCAACAAACTTCTCTAACCCTGCTTGATCCCTCTCATCAAAGCGAGCAAGCAAAGGGCTATCAATATCAAGTACACCAACCACCTGGCCATTCACACGGATTGGAACTACGATTTCAGAGTTGGATGCGCTGTCACAAGCGATATGACCTGGGAATGCATGAACATCGGAAACTAATTGAGTTTCATTCTTTGCCACTGCAGTTCCACAAACCCCTTTACCAACTGGGATATGAATGCATGCAGGCTTTCCCTGAAAGGGACCTAGCAACAACTCACCCTCATTCATGAGGTAAAATCCTGCCCAATTGATATCTTTGAATGCTACCGCAAGTAGGGCAGAGGCATTGCTTAAGTTGGGAATCACAAAGGTCTCATTTTCTAACAGGGATTTTAACTGACTGTTAAGTAATTGGTAAAACTCTGCTTTGTCCTCTGGATAGATGGAATCTATATCGTGCATATGAAATCTCCTTTTATTTTATTCCATAATATCATAAAACCTTCAAACGGTTGATGTCAAGAAACCGTTTGAAGGTTTTAAATCATGATAAGTGAGACAGCTTGCTGACTTATCTTGTTTTATATATCCATGATTACTGAAATAGAAGATATATAATCTAGTTAGGCAACAATGATTTACTTATGAAACTGTATCCACTTCATATCAAAATTACTTCCTGGTAGGAACAAGATGGTTACTGTTTGCAAACCTGTGATCTTAGGCATTTCGAAGGTACACTCTGTAAAATCTTCTGAGTATATAAACTCTGCTAATTGTTGTACAGTTCCTTGTTCTCCCACAAATTGAACACGGAGCGTGTTACGTTCGATTGGAGAATGACCACATACCGTAAGAGCTTTGATACCCTCTGAACCGAAATCCATATCCTTATATTCTAAGGCAACATTATTACCGATTCCATTGATGCTATCCCTTTCGATGGTAAAGGTATCTCCATAGAGAGAGTCACATTCCTTTGCCTCTAATTTCGCGTATGCTTTGTCTGCTTTCTTAAATTGGAAGCCCTTGATACTATAACGTCTGTATATGACGATGCAAATGGTTACTAATCCTTTTACCCGTCTCTTTAATTTATAGGTTTGTTCTTGATATACATTCCACATTGGAGGAAGATCATACATGACATCGGCAAGTAATTCACTGCCTTCCTCACCTGGCATTCCCTGATATATCTTGATATTCTTAGGTTCGTTCTCCAGGGAGTAGACTGGTATCGTAATCTCATCGGAACCATAGGAGCCAAAATCTACATTTCTAAAACCAATATGAGTTTCTTTATCCTGAGTCGCTGCAACGCCACGCTCAATTCCGTTGGTTAATTCATAGTTGGATGCATTATATAAACCACCATATACGAACTCATAAGGATTCATGCTTGCTTCCCCTAAACCAGTGATTTCAAAGGTAAGCTGAGAGATTAAGCGAACTTTGTCTGCGCCATTCTTGGTCGTACAACGAAGAACTGCACTACCATCACCTAATGCTTTGATGGTTACCTTAGGTCCATTGACTTCTAAGCTTGCTAAGTTGCTTGTGATACCCTGAGCATTGGTGATGCTCCATTCTACCTCTTGATAGCTTGCATTCTCTGGATAGAACTTTACATAAGCTTCTAATTCGGTAAGTTTATCATTCAGGTGAGTTCCCAGAGGGCTGATAATCTCTAGTTTACGAACAGGAATCTCATCCTTAGCCTTGCTTGGTTGATTTTCTGTGTTTGCACTAACACCTGGTCTTTTTTCACAGTCAATTGCTTGTAATTGTAATTCTTTTGTAGGTAGACCTGGTGAGCTTACGGTAACCTTCACTTCTCCTGCAGTCAGCTTGGAAGCAATCACGGCTAATAGTTTACCAGAGAATAAGCGACGGCTGGTGCCTTTGTATTCATCAAAGTCAGTACTGTCACCATTATCAAGACCAATCAGACGGCCAGCTCCGTTTACTCTGACATCCACACGATTATTGGCATTAGCAACCGGGATACCATTCATATCTTCCATAGAGATCTCAATAAAGATTAAGTCTTCTCCATTTGCCTTTAATTCATATTTGTCAGGTGTTAACATAATACTAGCAGCATCTCCAAAGGAAGATTGGACATCAGTAGCGATGATGCTTCCATTCTCATCATAAGCCACAGCCTTGATGCTACCTTTCTTGTAAGGAAGCTTCCAATTACCAGTCAACTGTTTTCCGTGGGCATGGTCAATCTCATAGGTACCACAGGATTCGTCATTGAAGAATAATTCCACCTTCGGAGCGTTAGAGCAAACACGAATATCAATTTCTTGACCTTCGTTAAAATCCCAGTAAGGAAATACATGTACCATTGGTGCTTCTTTATAATTCGTCCACTCCGCTTGATAGAGATAGAAGGTATCTTTGCAAAAACCAGCGGTGTCGATCTGACCAAAGTAGGAATTCTTTGTAAAATATGGGGTTGGTTCACCTATATAGTCAAAGCCGGTCCAGATAAATTGACCTGCAGAGTAGGTCGCATCACGGTCAGCAATAATACAATATTCAGTATTCTTCGCACCCCAGCTGGTGGTACTGTTACCAAGGGAGGAGCATTGCTCATCATCGTCACATAAGATTTGCTGTTCATATGGGAAATGGTAGATACCACGGCTTTGTACCGTTGAAGAGGTTTCACTACCATACATCATCCAGTCTGGATGGGTTTTATGATGTTCTTCATAGCAGTATTCGCCATAGTTGTATCCTGCTACCTTAACAATATCTGCACATTTTTGAGCACCTTCCCAAGCCATATAGTTGGAACCAATGGTAACTGGTGCATTGTGATGATAGTCATGCTTATGAACCAAGGAAAGCAGGCGTCTGGTAATTTCCTGTCCATGATCGTCCACATGGGTATCATAGATTTCATTTCCAATGCTCCATAAGATCAAGCTTGGATGATTTCGGTCACGACGTACCCAGCTAGCTACATCGGCATCTACCCAGGTTGGGAAGAAGCGGGCATAATCATAGGTTGTTTTACTTCGCTCCCACATATCAAAGGCTTCGGAGGCTATCAGTAATCCTAATTCATCAGCTAATTCCATTAATTCTACAGATGGCATGTTATGAGAAGTACGGACAGCATTAATTCCCATCTTCATCAAGAGTTTTAGTTCACGTTCTAGAGCATAACGGTTCATGGCAGCTCCAAGACAGCCAAGATCATGATGTTCACAGGAACCATAGATTTTAACATGTCGACCATTTAGGAAAAAGCCCTCATCCGGAGTAAAGACAGCAGTACGGAAGCCGAAGCGGTTGACTTCACTATCTAGGACTTGGCCGTCACATAGAAGTTCTGTCTGTAAGGAATAAAGGTTAGGTGAAGCAATATCCCATAGGTTTGGAGAACTTACTGGAATGATTTGTTCGGTGGTAAATAATTCACTATCTAATACAATCGGAGTCTCAAGTTTTGCAACAATGGAATCTTTGTTCGTTTGCTTATCGGTGTAACAGATGGTTTGACGAAGAGCATAACAAGAGCCTTCGGTAGGGATATGAGAACTAACATCGGTTGCAATACGCACTTCCCAGTTTTGATCTGTTTTCATTGGTGAGATGTAGATTCCATCGCTGGTAAGATGAGTCGGGGGATAGCTCTTTAACCATACATTTCGATAAATACCAGCACCAGAGTACCATCTAGAGTTAGGAGACTGATGAACTACACGGACAAGAATCTCATTTTCTTCTTCAGTCAAATACTTTGTGATGTCAAATTCGAAGGTAGAGTAACCATATTTCCATTCACCTACTATTTTTTGATTCACAAATAGCGTAGAATCCATATAAACACCTTCAAAGCGTAGGGAAGAATTCAAGGAAGAATTAAACTCAGAAGGTGATAAGATTCGCTTGTACCAGCCTTCGCTTGTTTCATATAAATCATTGACATTATAAATTAACCAGTCATGTGGTAAATCAACAGACTGCCAGGAGATATCATTTTGATGAATTGATTCTAGGGTTTGACCAAGTTCTTGCTTGGTAAAATACCAACCATCATTGAATAGCCTTTTAATACTCATAGGGTTATAGATCCTTTCAGGGTTTATTTATTGCTATGAAGTGTAAGGTTTATAGCAATATAGTTTTATTCTTAAACTATATTCTATATTGATTATGATGAATTGCAATGTAAAAAACTATACTCTTAGATGTATTAAGTAACTATACATGAGAATTGACAAGATCAAGTCCATATAGTTACTTTCAAAAGATGAGATTACTATTGTATACTAAATGACAAGTAAAGAGATATGGGAAGAAGAGAAGGGAGAAGATGACAAGAGACAAGGGGACAGGATTGAAGGCACACCATGGGTGTGATATCAACCCTGTCCCCTTGTCTCAATTGCTTACTCTGGATTTTTAACGGCTGTTATGTCAATTTCAAAAGCTTCTGCAGGCAGACCTAGGCTATTGTAGAAGTTAATATTTTCTGGATTGTTTGAAAAAGCATAGGCTACTTTTACTGGTATTTGATCGTCTGGTAAAGGAATTCGAAGCAGCTTCCCTTTATGATAAGCTGGAAGCTCCATTACGGTGCCATCCTGAAAGGTAACACTGAAGTGCTTTAGGGGATGATCTGTTGGTTGAATTCCTTGGCCAAGGTTGTCAAAGCCAAGTTCCAGGCAATAACCATCTGCAAGAGTTATTAAGCTAGCGTTAGTGATCGTAGGACCACAGCTGATGATATCTTCATGGTAAGCGAATTTTCTTGCAGCCAAGGATAGACGAATCCCTAGTTCTTTTTTCTTTTGTGGATGTAAATCATTAAAAGCACCAATGTCAATGGCAGTAATCATGGCTACGTTAGGTAGACGCTTAGCTCTTCTTTGCTGTTCTCGTAATACTGCCCAGTTAGTTTGATTGTTTTGGTGTCTATGTTCACCAAAGTTTGGAAGCTGGACATAAAGAAAAGGAAGATCTCCTTGGTCAAACAATCTACGCCAATCCTTAACCATTGCCTCAAATAAGGCCTGATACTCATAAGGAGCAGAGGTGTTGGATTCACCTTGATAGAAGGCAAAGCCAGTCAGCTTTATCTCCTTTAGTGGAGCCAGCATTCCATTATACAATCCAGTTGGTTTATATTGAAAAAAGGTCTGACTTGGAAGCGGAGGTAACATCGCACCGATTTTATAACGCCAGCTTCCACACAAATCAATTTTCTCTTCATCAATCTCTAGGTAATAAGGCATCTCAGGGACGAAACCTCCAACATTAGCAGTGCTAATAATCCGAACAGCAATGCTATTGATACCAACATGTAGTAAATTACATGGAACTTGATAACGACGTGGGGGATACTGGTAATCGGTATGTCCCACAAGTGTACCATTTATGTAGACATCATCGGCATCGATGATAGTTCCTAGTTTGAGCATACTCTTTTCTACACTAGGCAAGCTACTTAAATAAAATGTGCTTCGTAACCAGATGCTGCCGCGAAGTGTTTCTAGCTCTGTTCCATGCCATAAGCCTGGTACTTGTATGGTCTCCCAGGACCTATCATTAAAAGTTTCATGATACCATAGGTTTTGTAAACCAAGATCTGCATGAAAGAGCTTGTTATACCAAGAACTCATCAAGGAACTCTCTTCTTCCATGATCTTCGTGATATATGAATCTGACTTTAATCGACAAATCTCTTCGTCATAGCGTTTGAACGTATGCAGGGTTTCTTCACTGATCCAAGCCTCCACAGGGCTACCGCCAATTGCTGTCAGTATGAGACCAATTGGGATATGTAAGTCTTCATAAAGCTCTTTGGCAAAGTAATAACCAGCTGCACTAAAATTAAGAATTTGATTTGGGTTTACACTGATCCAGGAACCAGCGATTAAGGTGGATTGTGGCTGGTGAAAATCATACTGTTGATCTAGGGTAAACTGGCGGATTTGCGGCTGTGTTATCTGAAAGGATTCTATCGGCTCTTCGTCAAGAATTCTTCTAAGGGGAAGCTGCATATTAGATTGACCGCCTAGTAGCCAGACATCACCAATGTAAACATCATCTAAGATATAGTCTGTGCCATCATTTAAGGTCATGGTGTAAGGACCCCCTTCTTGATGAGGGGGTAACTGAAAGGTAAATTCTCCCTTCTTGTTAGCCTTACTTTTATAGGTATTTCCTAGGAAAGTTAAACTAATCTCGCTTTGATTGGATTGGCCTCTAATGCGGATTGCCTGATTTCTTTGTAAGACCATGCCGGAGCTAAAAATTGCTGATAGTTTCATAAATTGACCTCTCGGTGAAGCTGTATCCAATGCAAATCATAATTACATCCAGGAAGGAACAAAAGACCTTGTTTTGTCCGGTGATTTTAGGCAAAGGAAAGTGCAGTTCACATTCTTTTAATTATATGGGAAATCTTAGTAAATTAACTATAGCAGAAATAAAATAAGCTGCCTATATATCAAAATGAAAATAGCAATAAATGAGAAAAACATCGCAAAATATGAGAAGTTTACCAGCCTAAATATATCTATACTAAAGCTAAGGTAAAAACATTAAAGTGGGAGGAGGAGATAGTGTGAAATAAATCAATTTTCACACTGTTAATGAAAGGCATGGCTATTGGCATGAATTATGAGAAGGCATGGCTTAATTATCAAAGGCTGCAGGACGCAGACTTTATAGAGTACGTACATACTATAAATTATACGGATGAGAATGTAGTTATTAGACGGTCCATAGAAGAAGCTAAGATAGCGATATATGAATTGTTCGGAATCCAAGCTCAGTTTCAACGAAAGGATGCAAGCGAGCTACTTAGGAGCGAGGGAATTATTCTTTTTATTGGTGCTGATCAGTCATTTGGTAATGAAGGCTATTCTATGTATTATAAAGAGAAAGCATTTATTATTAAAGCAACTTCAGCAGTGGGAATCTTATATGGCGTTTTTAGCCTGTTTCGTAAGCTGAATTGCAGAATCACAGGGAAAGCTTTAGAAGAAGTATGTACTCCATCAACTCCTCTTCGAATGATGAATCACTGGGACAATATGGATGGTACGATAGAAAGGGGCTATGCTGGGTCTTCCTTTTTCTTTCGTGATAAGAAGGTTCTAGTAGATGAAAGAACAATTGCCTATGCTCGAATGCTTGCATCAGTTGGCTTGAACGGGCTAGTAATTAATAATGTAAATGTTCGGGAAGAAGCAACACTACTGATTACGTCTGAGTTTATCCATGAATTACGTCAAATGGGTGAGATTTTTAATTCGTATGGAATAAAGTTATATTTAAGTGCTAACTTTGCTGCTCCAATGGAATTGAAGGAGCTAGATACTGCGGATCCTTTAGAGGAATCCGTTCAGAGCTGGTGGAATAAGCAGGTAGGTAAATTCTTTGAATCCATTCCTGGCTTTGGTGGATTTTTAATCAAAGCAGATTCGGAAGGTCGGCCTGGGCCATTTACTTATGGACGAACTCATGCAGATGGAGCCAATATGTTAGCTAAAGCTTGTCAGCCGTATGGTGGAATTATTATATGGAGATGCTTTGTCTATAACTGTCAGCAGGATTGGAGAGACATTAAGACTGACCGAGCAAGAGCCAGCTATGATCATTTTAAGCCTCTTGATGGACAGTTTTTAGACAACGTGATTTTACAAATCAAGAACGGACCGATGGATTTCCAGGTTAGAGAACCCGTTTCTCCTTTGCTTGGTGCCATGCCTCATACCAATCAGATGCTTGAAGTTCAGCTTGCACAAGAGTATACAGGACAGCAGAGGCATGTTTGTTTTTTGATTCCTATGATAAAGGAAATCTTGGAATTTCAAACCTATTGCACGAATCAAAATCATCAAATCAAAGATATCATTGCAGGGAAGACCTTTGGAAATGCAAATTGTGGAATAGCAGCGGTTGCGAATACGGGTGATGACGTAAATTGGACAGGGCATGATTTGGCAGCGGCTAATTTATATGGGTGTGGAAGACTGAGTTTTTCAACTTCTTTATCTGCAGAAGAAATTGCTCTAGAATGGATTGCTATGACCTTTGGCAGGAAGGAAAAGGTGATGGAATCCATCCGAAAAATCTTAATGATGTCTTGGCTTACCTATGAAAAGTATACGTCACCACTTGGAATTGGGTGGATGGTTAATCCGTCTCATCACTATGGTCCAAACGTAGAGGGGTATGAATATTCCCCTTGGGGAACCTATCATCGAGCTGACCATCAAGCCATCGGTGTGGATCGAACGAGCAAGGGAACAGCTTATGTTGAGCAATATTTTGAACCCAATGCTTCCCTCTATGAGTCTACTCAGACTTGTCCAGAAGAATTGCTTCTCTTTTTCCATCGGATCTCCTACGATTATGTTTTAAACACAAAGAAATCTCTGATACAGCATATTTATGATTCCCACTTTGAAGGTGTAACAGAGGTGGAAGAGATGCAAAAAGCATGGGAGTCTTTACAGGATGAGCTGGAAGAAGGAGTCTATCAACGGGTACTGCAACGTTTGCTGCATCAAGTAGAGCATGCAAAAGAATGGAGAGATGTCATTTGCTCTTACTTTTATCGTAAGACAGGAATTCCTGATATTCATAAACGGGAAATTTATTAAGAACTCATTGATACACACAAGGTGTTTTGGGCACTTTGTGTGCTTTTTTCATGACAAGTGAGCTAGCTTACTGACTCATCTTGTTGTCCTCGTTTCCTTGCAATTCAAAAATGGTTGTAGTACAATAAATTGAAATGTGAGTAAGAGTTAGAGAGGTGTTTGGATGATTAAGACAGTAGTATCTGTTGGACTGCCAGTGCTGGAAACAATGCATATAAAGAAGAATCGATTGGAGCCTGTCGGACAAAAGGATGCAATAAAACGAATCTGTATCGTAACCGGAATACATGGAGATGAGCTGGAAGGGCAATATATATGCTATCAGCTGATAAAAAAGATAAATGAAAATATAAGTAATTTAAAAGGAATCGTAGACGTATATCCTTGTGTGAATCCTCTTGGAATGGAGTCAATCACCCGTAGAATCCCAACCTTTGATTTGGATATGAATCGTAGTTTTCCAGGTGATTTGGATGGAGATATGTCGGAATATGTAGCCGCAAAGTTAGTAGAGGACATTGCTGG
>JAEYWQ010000336.1 GCA_023428885.1 Bacillota bacterium | reverse complement strand
ATCTCAGGTTCGTTACGTAACCCCAATTCTACCCCAATTAGTAACTCAATCTGATCTTGGTAACGGTCTTTTAGTTGACTTAAAGTATTCCAGTATTCCTTAACATCAAAGGTAAATTCACCTGCTTTTCCGTGAGGGTAGAGGTAATCCATATGATCGGTGATACAATACTTCTTAAGACCGAGAGTGATTGCTTGTTCAATCATCTGGTTGGGCAAGGCTTGAGAGTCTGTTGAAAAACTGGTGTGCGTATGAAAATCAGCAAGTATCATGATATTAATTAGTCCTTTCAAGGTTTAATCTTCGATTAATGTTAGTCCTTCTAAGGAAGGAGTTGCCATGAGGGAATAATTCGTATAATATACAACGAAGCCAGGTTTCCCCTTACTAGGTTTTTTTACATTCTTTTTCTCTGTATAATCAATTTCTACTTTCTCAGCATCCCGTCCCTTGGAATAATATGCGGCAAGATTTCCAGCTTCTTCAAAGACACGGTCAGGGAGCTCATTTCCAGCAGATTTCACAATTACATGAGATCCAGGAATCCCCTTGGAGTGGAACCACCAGTCGTTTCCTGAGGCAAAGTCAAAGGTTAGTTCATCATTTTGATAATTATTTTTCCCGACATAGATATGATATCCATCGGAGGATAAATAATGAAAGGGCTTGCTTGTAACCTTTTGTTTTTTGATAGGCTTGCCATTTGGTCCCTTCGTTTTTAAGGTGTGGCGTTTGATATATCCATACTCTGTCAGCTCTTCCTTTAACTGAACCAGATCCGCTTCATTCATAGCAATGTCCAGTGAGGTTTTGATGGAGTCTAGGTGGTCTAATTCTTCTTTCGTACTGAGTACCAGATTACTCAAATGCTCGAAAGTACGTTTTAACTTGCTGTATTTCTCAAAATAAGCCTTGGCATTCTCTAGGGCAGTCTTGCTCTCATCTAAAGGAATGGTGATGTCTTCATTCGTATAATAATTAAGTACTGTGATTGACTTATCGCCTGGAGCAGCTGAATAACCATAGGTTGTTAGTAATTCACCATAGATCTTATATTTGTCTCTTTTTTCAGTGTCTTTCAATTGCTTTAACTGCAAATCATATTTTTTTGTGTCTCTTTCAATGGCATTCGCTACAATCTTTCGTAAATCTACGGACTTTTGACGAATTCTTGTTAAGGAATTCTTGGCAGCATAGAATTCTTCCAATACACGAGAGATACTATCATAGCTTTGCTGATGATAAACATCACTTATTTTATAACAGGATAATTCCAAGGAAGAAAAATCAATTGGTTCTTTGTTTTTATAAATAATGTTAGGTTGATAGGATTTTCTTGTAACTAGATCCATAACAAGCATTAAATTGTTGTAAAGATGTAATCCTATATCTAAGCTAAGTTCTAAAGCGCTGATATCTGGATCGATGGAAGCACGAAAACAGATTTCATTCGCAAGTAGTGGACTGATTCCGGTTAATGCTGAATAAAGAGCCTTACTAATAGGGAACGCTGTTGATAACACACCCTGTTTAAAGTCATCAAAGGAAAGTTTGCTTGGATCAAACTTATCTATTGTTTTTGGCACAAAATAAGGTCTGCCAGGTAAAACTTCACGTACTGAACTTACAAAACTAGAGATATGCTTGATACTATCCACGATGATATTAGCTTCATTGGTAAAAATAATGTTGCTGTGTTTACCCATGATTTCAACAATCAGATATTTACGACATACATCCCCTAATTCATCCAGGTGTTCAATCTCAAATTGAATGATGCGTTCAAAATCAGGTTGAGTTATGGAAAGAATCCTAGCGCTGTTTAAGTGCTTACGAAGCAGCATGCAAAAATTAGGTGCTGTCATAGGGTTAGCTTTACTTTGTTCTGTGAGATAAATCAGAGGAAGACCTGCCGAAGCAGAAATAAAAACTTTATATTGATCATAATTTTTTATAGTGAGGACAAGTTCATCTTTTTCAGGCTGACTTATTTTCATAATACGTCCACCAACAAGCTTGTCACTTAGTTCTGATACTAAGTTTGATATTACAAATCCATCAAATGCCATTTTATTCATACCTTTCTTACGATTATATTTTGTAACTAGGAGGCCGTAGGACTAAATAGTAACGAATGTTTTATTTTATAAACCAATTTTTTTGTTAACTATGCATCAATTTTTTCGATTGACCATCATATTTAACAATTGATTCCCTAATTATTCGCATAATTATATCATAATTTATAGTAATGAGAAAGGTTTTTTGCAATACTTCTAATATTTTGATTAAAATTTAGAAAAATACTGATTTGACAACTACCATTAGAATACATATAATAGACTCAGGGTAGTAGTGACATTGATTAGATACAGCAGGAGGGAAAGATGAAGTTTTTAAATAAACTCGAACGTAAACTCGGTAAATACGCCATTAAAAACTTAATAACATATGTGATTGGATTGTATGTTGCAGGTATCGTAATATTAATGATTAATCCCCTCTTTTATTATCAATACCTAAGTCTAGATTTTCATAAAATTGCCTCCGGTGAAGTTTGGCGCTTAGTAACATTCTTGATTCAATCTCCAGATAATATTAGCATCTTTTTGATATTTACCTTGTACTTATATTATATGATAGGTAATTCGCTAGAGAATGCCTGGGGAGCATTTCGCTTTAATCTTTATTTTCTTAGTGGGGTTTTATTCAATATAGTTGCCGGCCTTATTATTTATTTAATAGTAGGCATATCAATTCCACTTCCACTGGATTATATTAACCAGGCGATGTTTTTTGCATTTGCTGCACTGTATCCGAATGTTCAGTTGATGCTTATGTTTGTGGTTCCAATTAAAATTAAGTATATAGCGTATATTTACGCTCTCTTTTTAGGATATCAGGTCTTTGACTTTATTAAGCTTGGAGCATGGTGGTATGGTTTAGCTATCGTCGTTGCAATGGCAAACTTCTTAATCTTTTTTGCAATGACTAGAAATTACCGCAGGATTTCTCCAAAAGAAGTAAAACGACGTGCAAATTACAAGAGGCAAGTACGAAATGCCCACAATCCAGATAATGTGGTGCCGTTTCGTGGCAAAACTGTAGTTACACGACACAAGTGTGCAGTATGCGGTAGAACAGAATTAGATGATGATACTTTGGAATTCAGATTCTGTTCCAAATGTGATGGAAATTATGAGTACTGCATGGAACATTTATACACGCATGAACATGTCCATAAGGACGTTCAATAAATAGAAACGCTACAAGTATACCGATGAGTTACAAGAAAGAAGGATTATAACATGCTAAAAAAGACTAAAATTATTTGTACATTAGGACCGTCAACTACTTCAGAGGAGACGATAAAAGAGCTTATGTTAAGCGGAATGGATATCGCAAGACTGAATTTTTCTCATGAATCACATAAAGGTCATGGTGAAATGATTGCAAAAGTCAAGAGAGTACGTGAAGAATTGGGACTTCCAGTTGCCATTCTTCTTGATACGAAGGGACCTGAGATTCGTACTGGACTTGCAAAGGACGGCGTAGAGTACACCTTAGTTCGTGGACAGGAGATTACAGTAACAACGCAAGATGTTCCTTGTGATAGTACTGTTATCAGTGTATCTTATCAGAAACTTCCTGAAGATGTGATTGTGGGTGGTTCTATCCTAATTGCAGATGGATTAGTAGAATTAAAGGTAACAAAAAAAGTCGATGATCAGAATGTAATTTGTGAGGTAGTAAACGGTGGAGAGTTAGGAAGTCGTAAGGGTGTTAACTTACCAAATGTTAGACTACAATTACCAGCCATTACTGATCAGGATCGTTCTGATATTATCTTTGGTATCAATGAAGGTGTAGATTTTATTGCCGCTTCCTTTATTCGTAATGCAGAAGCAATCCGTGAAATTCGTAAGATTATTCATGATTGTAACTCAGATATCTCTATCATTGCTAAGATCGAGAATATGGAAGGTATCGAGAACTTAGATGAGATTATTGAAGAAGCAGATGGTATTATGGTCGCTCGTGGTGATCTTGGCGTTGAAGTGGATGCGGCGACACTTCCATATATCCAAAAGACTATGATTCAAAAGTGTAATGATGCAAAGAAGCCAGTTATCACAGCAACACAGATGTTAGACTCTATGATTCGTAATCCTAGACCTACTCGTGCTGAGGTAACCGACGTTGCGAATGCGATATATGATGGAACTGATGCAATTATGTTATCAGGTGAAACTGCAGCAGGTAAGTATCCTGTAGAAGCAGTACGTTTAATGGCAAAAATTGCTTTAGAGACAGAAGGACATTATGATTTCTTTGATCATAATATGAAGTTTGATAAAGGGAAAAGCATTGAGAGTGTTTCCTGTGCAATTTCTTATTCAGCAGTAGCAACCTCCGTTCGTTTGGATGCAAAATTAATTATTGCTTCGAGCTTTTCAGGTTACACTGCCCGCTTGGTATCAAAATTCAAACCTCAAGCCATGATCGTTGGTTTATCTCCACTTGATAGAACCTTAAGAAGAATGCAGATTTATCGTGGAGTTTACCCAATTAAGACTCAAGAAGTTAACTCTACCGATCACTTATTAGAAGAAGCTGTAAAGACTGTAAAAGAGAGTGGATTAGTAGATACAGGTGATGTTGTAATCTTAACAGCTGGTGTACCTGCTGGTAAGTCAAGTGTAACTAATATGATTAAAGCAGTAGTAATTGACTAATTGGTAGGCTAAACAGTAAATGATACTGCATTATTAAGGAGAGTTCATGCTGAACTTGATGAAAAAGGACCTGAAATTATGGTTTATGAGTAATCGAATATGGACGTTCTTACTTGGAGTGCTTATTATGCTAATAATAAGCACTTCTTGGCATGCAAAGGAAGAAGAGAAAAAAGAAGTTTATGTATCTATAGGTGTGGTAGATTTGGACGATTCAGCTTATTCTAAACTGATGCTTTCTTATTTTGATGAGAGCAAGTTATTTCATGAGTATGCTAAGGTCATTGTTGGCTCAAAGAAAGACATTGAAGAGAAGTTTCGATTAGGTGAGCTCACCATGTATTTGGTGGTGCCTGAGAATTTTGCTCAAAATTTGATCGACATTCAGAACGTTCCAATGGAGGCCTATATCAGTACTGATGATAAGACACGTGCAGTCGTTCTTAAGAATATGCTAGAAGCTTATGAAAAATACATATCAGCAGTAGAGATTAACTGTGTTACTCTCTATGAAGTCATGCTAGAAGCGGGGATGTCTAAGGCCTTACGTCAACAGGTTAATGTTGAGATCTCTATGGATTTGGTATTTACTGCTCTTGGGAAAGCAGACTTTTTTGAAGTGATTGAACTTGACGATGTTAAGGCAGTTCCGCTTGTGACCTATTATAGTTTTGAGATCATATTTTTGTTTATCTCATATCTGGCTTTGCTTGCTGGAATGGATTTACTTCGTGAACGACGTCAAGGTTTGCTAATGCGTTTGATTTCCACAGGAACGAAGGTTGAACTTGTAGTAACTCAGAAATTACTTCTTTATACAAGTTTGATTGGCTCTTTGTTGGGATTGTTATATCTGATATTAGGTGTTCGAGGTATTTCCATTTATCTCGGCGTATTTGCTTTTATCATTCTTTATTTTGCATTCGCAAGTATGGTTTTTATGCTGCTTAGTAGCTTTTTTACCAAACTTCCAACCTTTCTATTAATATCGAATGTTTTGATCCTGTTTGGAGCAGTCTTAGGT
>JAEYWQ010000301.1 GCA_023428885.1 Bacillota bacterium | reverse complement strand
AGTTGTAGTAGTTAAGAAAAGGAGATAACTATGGAGAAGAAAAAGATCTTTAATGAGAATGGGGAGCGTGGCACCCAAAGCATCACTCAGGGAAATACCACGAATCTAAGAGAATGGAATCGAATTAAATATGATTGGGCTAGACTTCTTTATCGTACCATGTTAAATAACTTCTGGATTCCAGAAGAGATATCTTTAAATGAGGATGTAAAGCAATTTCCATATCTGAGTGAAGGGGAGAGGAGTGCATTTGATCGTATCATATCATTCCTAAACTTCTTGGATTCGGTTCAAAGTGAGAATCTTCCGAACTTATCTCGCTATATTACCGCACCTGAAGTTTCTTCCTTGCTTAATCTTCAGGCATTTCAAGAAGAGATTCATGCACAGAGCTATTCTTATATTCTAGACACTGTAACTAATCCTATCACAAGGGATCAGATTTATGACATGTGGAGAGAGGATGAGCAATTATTAAATCGAAACAAATACATTGCTGACATATATCAGCAATTCAATAAAGATGCAAGCGATGCCAATTTCTTCCGTGTCATCATTGCTAACTATATTCTAGAAGGGATCTATTTTTATTCAGGTTTTAGCTTTTTCTATACCCTTGCAAGACAGGGTAAGATGACAGCAACCAGTACGATTTTTAAGTATATTAATAGAGATGAGGTGACACATCTTGTCTTATTCCAAAATATAATCAAGGAACTTCGCCAGGAGCGAAAAGAATTCTTTACTCCAGAGTTTGAGGCAGAGATTTCTGAAATGATGAGAGCTGGCGTTGAGAATGAGATTGCTTGGGGACAATATGTTACTAATAATCAGATTCTTGGAATTAATAACGAGCTCATTGATCGTTATATTAAGTATCTGTCAAATCAACGGTTAAAAGCAATTGGTATTCCTGAATTATACCCTGAGATTACAGAACATCCTATGGCATGGATTGATTCATTTTCCGATCTAAACCGTACAAAGACAGACTTTTTTGAAGCAAAAGTAACGAATTATACTAAGGCTGCAGCATTTGACTTTGATGATTTAGAGTAGACTCATTGATTTTAATAGAGTAATTGACAAGAGATACATTCTTATGTAGAATTGTCTTCATATAAGTTTGATGTGAACCGAAGAAACACGCAAGGCGAGTTTCTTCGGTTCGCGTGCGCGTTTGGTATGGCCACTTGTAGGATAAGAGAGTTAGAAAGTAGGAATTATATATGAATCAATTTTCAAGAACAGAGTTATTGTTAGGTAAAGCAGCAATGGAACGCTTTAAATCAGCTCGTGTTGCGGTGTTTGGTATTGGTGGTGTTGGTGGTTATACGGTAGAGGCTTTAGTTCGAAGTGGTATTTATCAATTTGATTTGATTGATGATGATAAAGTATGTCTTACAAACATAAACCGTCAAATTATAGCAACAAGAAAGACAGTTGGTAAGTATAAAGTGGATGTCATGAAGGAGCGTATCTTAGAAATCAATCCTCATGCTCAAGTTACAGTTCATCAATGCTTTTTCCTACCAGAAAACAAGGATCAGTTTGATTTTTCATCCTACGACTATGTGGTTGATGCTGTTGATACAGTTACTGCTAAGCTTGAGATTATCGAGCAAGCAAAGCTTGCCAATGTTCCAGTAATTAGTAGTATGGGAGCAGGGAATAAGTTAAACCCAGCCATGTTTGAAGTTGCAGACATATCTAAGACTTCTGTTTGTCCATTAGCGAAGGTTATGAGACGTGAGCTGAAAAAAAGAGGGATTTCTAAGGTAAAGGTAGTTTATTCGAAGGAGATTCCAATAGAACCTTTGGAGGATATGGCCCTTAGTTGCCGTGCAAACTGCATCTGCCCTCCTGGTGCTGAGCGTAAATGTACGGATCGTAGAGCAATACCAGGTAGTACAGCCTTTGTTCCTTCTGTTGTTGGTTTGATTATAGCAAGTGAAGTGGTGAAAGACCTGGCTAGTCAGGTAGGTAAAGAGAAGTAGTCAAAATGAATAAAAACACCAACAAGGTATGTTTCTCGTTTGAATTGAGAAACATACCTTGTTGTTATCTAAGACAAGTAAGGCAGCCTGGTGACTTGCTTGTTCTTTAAATTATTTTTTCTTTACTCTTTTGTATTGATTGCATGTGCTAGTTGGTCCAAGGCTTGTTTTAATATTGATCTTGGGCAGGCAATATTGATACGTTCAAACAAGGCGGATGCTTTTCCGAAGATAATCCCTCCATCCAACCATAATCTTGCCTTATCAATGACTAGATGTTCTAATTCTTTGTAGGTTAGACCTAAAGCAGAACAGTCCAACCAAAGCAGATAGGTCCCTTGTGGTTTTACTAACTTGATCTGAGGGATATTTTCTCTTAAGTATTCTTCAACAAAGGTAAGATTTCCATGAAGGTATTCCCTTAACTCATTTAACCATGCTTCTCCCTTCTTATAGGCAGACTGGCAAGCTACCAAACCTAAGGTGTTTAACTGGCTATAACCACTAGCGCTTACTTCATGTAAGAAGAGCTTTCTTAATTCTTGATTTGCAATAAAGATATTGGAGGTTTGTAAACCAGCAAGATTAAAGGTTTTACTTGGTGCCGTGCATAGAATGGAATTTAATGCAAAGTCCTCGTTAATTGTAGGAAACATAGTATGGACATAGCCTGGATAAGTAAAGTCGCAATGTATCTCATCTGATAAGATGATCACATGATGTTTCCGGCAGATATCACCAAGCTTTGTTAACTCTTCTTTGGTCCAGACACGACCCACTGGATTGTGTGGTGAGCAAAGCAGGAAGAGTTTCACCTTGTGTGTGATGATTTGCTGCTCGAAGTCATCAAAGTCAATATGGTAGGATCCATCTTCATATACCAACTGATTATTGACAACGATACGATCATTATCCCGTATGGTTTCTGAGAATGGATAGTAAACAGGTTGTTGGATTAGTACAGCATCTTTAGGTTTGGTGAAAGCCTTGATTGCGATGGCTATGGCGTAGACTACCCCTGGCGTCTTAACCAACCATTCACGTTCTGGTTGAAAGTGAAAGTTCTTGTCAAACCAACGATATAAGGTTTGAAAGTATTCGTCCTTTACATCACTGTAGCCAAAGATTCCATGGGAAACTGCAGCGTGAATATCATCTAAAACTACATCGGGTAAGCTAAAATCCATGTCAGCTACCCAAAGAGGAAGTAGATCCTCTCTTTTTTTTCGTTCTAGGCCAAAATCGTATTTTATAGAATTGGTGTTTTTACGATCAATGATTGTGTCGAAATTATAACTCATAGGCACCTCCTATTATAATACTTGTGCTAAATCTGCAAGCAAATCATTGATGTCTTCAATACCTACAGATAAACGTAAAACCCGATCGGTGATACCATTACGTATACGGTCTGCTTCTGGTACATCTGCATGGGTCTGGGTACATGGGTAGGTCATAAGGGTTTCAACACCACCTAAACTTTCAGCAAATTGAATTAATTGCATGGAACTTAGTACAGATAGGGCTGTTTCCTTGGAATCTACCTCGAAGGTAAGCATACAACCAAAACCTCTTGCCTGCGTTAGATTTAAATCATATTGAGGATGACTTTTTAGACCTGGGTAATATACTTTGGTAACTTTTTTATTCCTACTTAACCAATTGGCGATAGCAATTGCATTCTTTTGGCCTTGTTCCATACGAAGAGCTAAGGTTTTAAGGCCACGAAGGATTAGCCAGCTATCAAAAGGTGCTAAACCGTTCCCTACTGTTTTAATAAGAAAACGTAACCTATCAGATAACTCTTTACTATTTACAATTACAAATCCTGCAATGGTATCGTTGTGGCCTCCTAAATATTTTGTACCACTGTGAACTACGATGTCGGCTCCCAAATCAATTGGATTCTGAAAATAAGGAGATAAGAAGGTATTATCTACTATGAGAAGAAGATTGTGCTTGTGAGCAAGATCAGAGACTTTCTTAAGATCAGTGACATTCATCATGGGATTACTTGGAGTTTCAATATAGATAGCCTTGGTATTCGGACGAAGAAATGGGGTAATATCAATATCGGATGTATTGACATAATCAAAGCTTAACTGATTTTTTCTACTGATACTGTTAAACAAACGAATTGATCCGCCATAGAGATCATTGCTGCAGATAACATGATCACCAGGCTCAAATAGTTCCATTACTGTAGTAATAGCTGCCATACCGCTAGAAAATGCAAGAGCATCCACACCATGTTCTAAGGAGCACACAACCTTTTCTAATTGTTCTCTGGTTGGATTTTGAAGGCGGCTATAATCATAGCCAGTACTATTTCCAACACTTGGATGAGCAAAGGTTGCCGATTGATAGATTGGAAAACTAATAGCACCCGAGGAATCACAGGTGTTAGATGGCGAATCGCCATGTAAACAAAGAGTTGCTAAGCTGTAAGCTGCTTTTTTTGTAGGATCAATACTCATTTTGTTTAAGCTCCTTTCAATTTGCATATGATAATAAACAAGATGGTGATAACAAATTGATTCATCTAGGTTATTCACACTAATACCCATGCATACCGCAAGCAGGTTTGCGGTACTGCCTTAATAAGAAGTGTGAAATATGCTTCTTATTATTTCACTCTAATACCCATGCATACCGCAAGCAGGCTTGCGGTACTGCCTTAATAAGAAGTGTGAAATATGTTTCTTATTATTTCACACTAAATTTATATGTTAAGTATAAATATATATGAAAAATTGAATTTGTCAATAAAAAACTATAATTCCTATTGACATTGTATGAATAGTGTGATTAAATGAATTCAGACGAACCGGAATATCCAAAAGAATGAAAGGAATAAGAATTATGGCAGAAATTAAAAAGGGAATTTTGTCTTATGTAGGTAACACACCTTTAATTGAAGTGGCGAATTACGAAAAACATCAAGGCATTGAAGCTAGAATCGCAGTGAAGCTGGAGTACTTTAATCCAGCAGGAAGTGTAAAGGATCGTATTGCATTAGCAATGATTACTGATGCTGAGGAAAAAGGTTTACTTAAGGAAGGTGCAACGATCATTGAGCCTACTTCCGGTAACACAGGTATTGGCATCTCTTCTGTCGCAGCAGCAAAAGGATATCAGGCAATCTTGACCATGCCAGAGACGATGAGTATTGAACGTCGTAAACTATTAAAAGCTTATGGTGCTAGGGTTGTATTAACGGAAGGAAGCTTAGGTATGAAAGGTGCAATTGCTAAAGCTGAGCAATTAAACAAAGAAATACCTAATTCGATTATCTTAAGTCAGTTTACTAACCCTGCAAATCCAAAAGTTCATGAATTAACCATAGGACCTGAAATTTATAATGAACTAGAGGGGGAGATTGACATCTTTGTAGCTGGTGTTGGAACAGGTGGTACTTTAAGCGGTGTTGGTAGCTTCTTAAAATCGAAGAATCCGAATGTGAAAGTAGTTGCTGTGGAACCAGCAGGCTCCCCAGTATTATCCGAAGGGAAAGCTGGCCCTCATAAGATCCAAGGAATTGGTGCAGGATTCATTCCTGAAACCTTGAATACGAAAATATACGATGAAGTGATTACTGTAGCCAATGAAGATGCATTTGAGACAGGTAGATTGATTGCGCAGACAGAAGGCGTTTTAGTTGGAATCTCTTCAGGAGCGGCTCTGTGGGCAGCAACTCAAGTTGCAAAACGACCAGAGAATGAAGGAAAGACAATTGTTGTTATTCTTCCAGATACTGGTGAACGTTATTTATCAACTCCTTTATTTGATACTGAGAATTAAGGGGCAATGATAAGAAAGGCAAGGTTTACGATATGATGATATCAACAAAAGGCAGATATGCACTTAGAATGATGTTAGATATGGCCTTGAATAATACTGGTGATCCAGTTAGAATCAGAGATATTGCTGCTAGACAGGATATCTCTGATAAGTACCTAGAACAGATTGTTTCCATCTTGAATAAAGCTGGATTGGTTCGAAGTATACGTGGACCACAGGGCGGATATAAGTTAGTAAAGTCGCCCGAGCATTACACAGTAGGGGAAATTCTAAGATTGACAGAAGGAAGTTTAGCACCAGTTTCCTGTCTGGAAGATGGAGTAAATCAGTGTGGACGTCAAGAAGATTGTGTAACTGTGATTTTGTGGAAGAAATTAAATGATGCAATCAATGAGGTCGTGGATCATACGACCTTAGCTGATTTGGTGGAATGGCATCAGGTGAAAATTGATAATTATATTATATAAGGAGGTTTCATATGAGCGAGAAAATTAAGAGATCTGAGAGGAATTTCAAGTTTGAAACGATGCAGTTACATGTAGGTCAGGAATTAGCTGATTCCGTAACTGATGCTAGAGCGGTTCCGATTTACCAGACATCCTCTTATGTATTCCACAATGCAGACCATGCAGCAGCTCGATTTAGCTTAGCTGATGCTGGTAATATCTACGGAAGATTAACGAATCCTACTCAGGATGTATTTGAACGCAGAATCGCTGCCCTAGAAGGTGGTGTTGCTGCTTTAGCGGTTTCTTCAGGTATGGCTGCTGTCTCCTATGCAATTCAAAACATTGCTCAGGTAGGTGATCACATTGTGGCAGCTAAAAACATCTATGGTGGTACATATAATTTACTCGCTCATACCCTTCCTACTTATGGAATTACAACAAGCTTTGTAGATCCGTTTGAAGATGGTGCATTTGAAGGCGCAATTAAGGAGAACACCAAGGCAATCTTGATAGAAACCTTAGGTAATCCGAACTCAGATGTCATTGATATTGAGGCAGTTGCTAAGATAGCTCATGACAATAAGATTCCATTAATTATTGATAATACCTTTGCAACTCCATATCTTGTTCGTCCAATTGAACATGGAGCAGATATCGTGGTTCATTCAGCAACAAAATTTATTGGTGGTCATGGAACAACGATAGGCGGAGTAATCATAGATAGCGGTAAGTTTGATTGGGAGGCTTCTGGCAAGTTCCCATCCTTAACGGAACCAAATGAAAGCTATCACGGTGTTAGCTTTACAAAAGCGGTTGGACCTGCAGCCTATGTTACCAAGATTCGTGCTGTCTTATTACGAGATACTGGAGCCTGCATTTCCCCATTCCATGCTTTCTTTTTCTTACAAGGATTAGAAACCTTATCTTTACGAGTAGAGCGTCATATTGAGAATACCTTAAAGGTTGTTCAGTATCTAAGTAAACATCCACAGGTGGAGAATGTGAATCACCCATCAATAACCACGGATCCAAGTCAAAAAGCCCTATATGAGAAGTATTTTCCGATTGGAGGAGGTTCTATCTTTACCTTTGAAATTAAAGGGGATGCTCAAAAAGCCAAAGATTTCATTGACAACTTAGAATTATTTTCCTTGCTCGCGAATGTAGCAGATGTAAAATCATTGGTGATTCATCCAGCATCTACGACTCACTCACAGCTGAATGCAGCAGAGTTAGTGGAACAGAAAATCAAACCTAATACCATTCGTTTATCCATCGGAACTGAGAATATAGATGATATTATTCAGGACTTAGAGGAAGCATTTAAAGCAGTATTATAATAGTCAAATACAACATAAAGGGGACGGGGGAGTCGATAGCCAGGTCAGAAATATATTTTGACCTGGCTAGCGACTCCCCTGTCCCCTTTGTCTCCTGAGGTAGATATGATTTCTAACGTACATAGGTGAATAGACTAGAAGCCGCTTGGTATGCTAAAGCTCTTAAAAGTAAATATATGGCAAGCACATTGATGTTTTAGATAATTTGTGGTAGAATATAGAATCTGGAATTTATCTTAGTGTAAAGGAGGGTACTATGCATAACGAATTGACCAAGAATGATATTAAGAAAATGGAAGAAGAAATCGAGTATCGTAAACTGGTTGTTAGAAAAGAGGCGATTGAAGCAGTAAAGGAAGCTAGGGCTCATGGTGATTTAAGTGAGAACTTCGAGTATTATGCTGCAAAAAAAGATAAGAATAAGAACGAGAGCCGTATACGCTATCTTGAGAGGATGATTAAAACAGCAGTTGTGATAACGGATGATTCTAAAGAGGATGAAGTTGGTATCAATAATACGGTATCTGTACTCTTTGAAGAGGACCAGGAGATGGCAACTTACAAACTTGTAACAACAGTTCGAGGTAATTCCCTGATTGGTCTGATCAGCATTGAATCTCCGATGGGGAAAGCACTGTTAGGACGTAAGGTTGGAGATCGAATCTATGTTAAGGTCTCAGAAGAGTATGGTTACTATGTGGAGATTAAGTCGATTGAGAAAACGATTGATGATGGAAGTGATAAGTTGAGAAGCTTCTAGTCTTACATATTAGCTAGCTGATTCATAGCTTTACAGTTACTATATAAGATAATACATAAGATATAAAAAATACACTATAGCAATGTTAGGTACAAGTTGTTATGATAACGGTAACTATATAAAATGAGGGGGAGAACGTATGAAGAAGAAACACCTGGTCATGCTATCATTAGCAATGATGCTTATGGTAGGCTGCAGTAAGTCCTCGAATGATGGGGATAATAAGAAGGATACAGTAACAGAAGTACCTACCTTACAGGAAGAAGCTACTAGCACTCCTGAGGTCACACAAGAAGTGGATGAAACAATAACAATAAAGCAAATTCCTCCTATGGATTTTGTTAAGGATTTAAAGCTGGGTTGGAATCTAGGGAACACCTTAGATGCAAAAGGTAGTATGGGCATTGGTTCAGAGAATGCCTGGGGAAATCCTACGACAACAAAAGAGATGATTGTGGCGGTGAAAGATGCGGGATTTAATGTCATTCGAATTCCAGTAACCTGGGATAGTCATATGTTAACAAGTGGAGACTATATGATTCACGACAAGTGGCTTGAACGTGTGAAAGAAGTTGTAGATTATGCCTACGAGGAGGGGATGTATGTAATAATCAATATGCATCATGAAGAGTGGCTCTTCCCTTCCTATGATAATCAAGAAGCAGCAGCAAGCAGATTAAAAGCTGCATGGACTCAGATTGCAAATTATTTTATAGAATATGATGAGCGTTTAATCTTCGAAGGAATGAACGAACCCCGTATGACCGGTACTCCAAATGAATGGAATGGTGGAAACCAAGAAGGTTGGGATGTAATTAATTATTTAGATAAGACCTTCGTTGAAAGCGTACGAGCAACTGGTGGGAACAATCGTTATCGTCAATTGATGGTACCAGGATATGCAGCATCTTCTTCGACAAATGCCTTAAAGGCGATTCAATTACCAGAGGATGATCATATCATCGTATCCGTACATGCTTATTTACCATATATGATGGCTTTAGAGGGTGGCAATACTACTTCCTTTGATGCTACGAATGAAAATGATACCCGGGATATTGATAATTTAATGAAGAGTTTAAACGATCTATTCATTAGTAAAGGGATACCAGTCATTATTGGTGAGTTTGGATCAAGAAATAAAGAGAATCTGGCTGATCGTGTGGAACTTGCAGAGTATTATGTTAAGGCAGCCCATCAGTATAATATTCCATGTATCTGGTGGGATAATAATGTATTTACCGGTAGTGGTGAGCAGTTTGGTCTCTATGATCGAAGGGCAAATCAATGGATTTATCCAGAGATTGTAGAAGCCTTATTAAAAGGAATAGAATAAACAAAAGATAATTTAGTAGTAGGAAGTTACAGATAGGAGTTAGAATGAATCAATTTAGAGCAGCATCAGTATTTAGTAACCATATGGTATTGCAACGGAATAAGAACATAAATGTGTTTGGTGAGGGTTTGGATGGAGAACTAGTAAGCGTAAGTTTTTTAGGTGAAATGGTGGAAACCAAGGTAGTTGATGGTAAGTGGATGGCTGTGTTGTCTCCTAGAGAAGCAGCTACAGGATTAGAGATGATAGTTCGCTGTAAGGAGCAAGAAATTCGATTCATTCATATTGCGATTGGCGAGGTTTGGCTAGCAGGTGGTCAGTCCAATATGGAATATGAGTTACAGAATTGTACAGGCGGAAACGAATTCCTGACTCAGGATGAGAACTCTAATGTAAGATTTTACTACACTATGAAACGTTCTTATATGGATGAAGAGTTTTTTGCAGAAGAATTAAAATCTTCTTGGAAAGAATTTAATTCTGAGGATGCAAAGAGCTGGTCAGCCGTTGGATATCTTTATGCAAAGCAATTAGCCAAGGAGCTAGGTGTTACTGTTGGTGTGATTGGTTGCAACTGGGGTGGAACATCTGCAAGTGCATGGATGGATACCAAGAATCTAGTAGTAGACCAGGAGTTAAACACCTATGTGGAGGAATATCAAAAGGCTACACAGGGGAAATCGATAGAGCAACAGATCAAAGAATATAAAGAATATGAAGCTTATCATGCTGATTGGGAGAAAAGATCTAGCCAATGTTATGCCAATGACCCTGAGATAACTTGGGCTAAGTTACAAGAAATCTGTGGTCTGTGTCAATGGCCGGGGCCAATGTGTTGTATTAATCCATATCGACCAGGCGGTCTATACGAGTGCATGTTAAAGCGAGTAATGCCATATACCATACGTGGTTTTATCTATTACCAAGGCGAGAGTGATGATCATAAGCCAGAGATGTACTATAAATTATTCTCTCGGATGATACAGCAATGGCGTGAAGACTGGGGAGACCTCGAACTTCCTTTCTTATTTGTGCAGTTACCAATGCATCGTTATAAACAAGATCCAGATTTTAAGAATTGGTGTAAAATTCGAGAAGCTCAGATGAAGGTTTATCAAACCATCAAACATACAGGGATTGCTGTATGCATTGATTGTGGTGAATTCAATGAGATACATCCAAAGGATAAATTGCCTGTAGCCAATCGTTTAGCACTACAAGCCCTATATGAGGTATACCACAAGGTCTCTGAATCAGTAGCAAATGGACCAAGGTATCAATCCATGGTTATGAGAAAATCGGAGATTGACTTGCTATTTACCAATGCGGAGAGTGGTTTCTTAGTAAAGGATTCCAATGGAGAGTTTGAGAACGCCAAGATAGTGGAAGGTTTCGAAGTTGCTGGAGAGGATAAGGAGTTCGTGAGTGCTAAAGCCGAAGTTCATGGAGCTATCATTACGGTTTCTTCGGAACAGATAGTAGTGCCAAAGTATGTACGTTACTGTTGGACAAATTATGGACCAGTTTCACTTTTTGGCAAGAATAAACTACCACTAGCACCTTTTAGGACCAGTCCACAGGATCAAAAACTGGAAGGAAATAGTACGTTTGCAAAAGTGTAACAGATGATTATAGTGTAGATTCATTATAGTTGTGAATAACATAGAGCCAATTGAGGAATATTGAAGTTATATGGAGGTTTTATCATGGACTTACTTCAAGTATTTTTATCCACAATTGGCTCTATTGTTGCCTTATTCTTTCTTACCAAGATGATTGGGTATCGACAAGTATCGCAAATGAGTATGTTTGACTATATTAATGGTATCACCATAGGTTCTATCGCAGCAGAAATGGCAACGTCTCTCCAATCTGACTGGCTGAAACCTTTACTAGCAATGGCTATCTATGCAATCATAGGAACTGCACTATCAATAATTTCGGATAAATCATTAAAATTAGGTCGATTTATCGAAGGAAAGCCTACAATTATATTTGATAATGGACAGATTTTTTTCAATCATCTTAAAAAAGCGAAGTTAGATATTGGAGAATTGCTTATGCTTTGTAGGGTATCAGGATATTTCGATTTATCAGAAATACAAACAATTATTTTAGAGGCCAATGGGCGCGTGAGTATTTTACCATTAGCAGAACACCGTCCGATCAAACCTAAGGATATGAATATTCAACCAGAGTCAGAATTTATAGTTGCTAATGTAGTGATAGATGGACATATTATGACTGAAAACCTAAAAGGTATTGGAAAAAACGAAACTTGGCTAAACAAGCAATTACAAGCTCATAATGTTAAGGATGTAAAGGATGTATTCTTAGCAACCTGTGACTATAATCAAAAGGTTTGTGTTTATATGAAGGTAAATGCTAAACATGATAACAGCATCTTAGAATGACTCATTCATGTATAACACGTTAGAATGACTCAATTATTTTGCGTAGCATGTTCTGCCAAAGTCTTATAAAAATCATACAAATTTGTATCGGCTGTAATTGCAGCTTCAAACTCTTGATTTACACTCTCAATGAGCTTTAAAACTTCCTCATTCTCTCGAATTGTTTCAATTTGCTTGCTCTCTTGTAAGGTTAGCTCATTAAAATAAAGTTTAGGAACTCCATCTACATTTTTTATCAACAATTGATCAATGGAAGGTGCCGGCGTTTCTATGGAGTTAATTTTGAGATCATATACAACATAGGCAACGATAACAGCATTCCCTACACCCTGTGTGACGTAAATCTCTTGATTATCATAACCAATGATATATTCCATCTTGCGAAGCAGAACATCAAGATCGATACTGTCATCATCGACAGTTATCTTATCATAGGACTCTTTGTCAGCATTTAAGATGGCATCATAGTATTTTGTTATTAATTCTCTAATGGCTTTGTCCTGATTTTTAATGAGGAAGGAAGGTTTTTCAGTAGGCATATTTGCCTTACTATTAAAGCTGGAAATTGCTGAAGGTGTTGATGGAGAAATGTCAAGATTATTATTCTTTTGTGCTGTATCTGCCTTGTTAATCGTTTGGTCTTTATTATAAAAGATATATCCTAGAGTCAGAATGGCAGCAAGTAAAACAGCACTAATTAAGACAGCTCTTCTTTGGAAAAATGGGTTCATGATAATAGCCTCTTTCTTTGTGATAGAACGTAAGAATCGACAAGTGAGTCAACAACTAGCTCACTTGTCGTTATTAAGCACTTACGAATACTTTACAATTACTTATAATTTCTATCATTTTATTACATATATGATAGAAGAAAAGTATAAAAAAGGCAATAGGTAAAAATTGTAAAATTTATTTCTTTATGAGTAAAGGAAGGAATCTCTTTTTATGATGAGTTGATAAATCCTTGGCTATCAAATTCACTTGATGGATCAAATCAGTGTTGTTATGAATTAACTGGATTTTCTTCTCTAATAAATCATCGAGTTGGTCAATAATTGCTTTACGATAGTTTGGTATCGGATAAGAGACTGAGCTTATTTGCTTACCTAATAAGATCTCTTCGATTTGCTTCATTCGTTCTTCTGATA
>JAEYWQ010000255.1 GCA_023428885.1 Bacillota bacterium | reverse complement strand
GTTGTGCCTAGAGTAGGTTTGGAATATATCACGGTTGGCCGAACCCAGGAGATCGCAGCTATCCTTCACGATATTGAGATGATTGAAGAAGGCAGTGCCTCTTTCCGCTTTATTGTTGGTAAATACGGTAGCGGGAAGAGCTTTCTACTTCAAACCATTCGAAATTACGCTACGGCGAAAGGCTTCGTGGTTGTGGATGCCGATCTTTCTCCAGAACGACGATTTGCTGGAACCAAGGGTCAGGGGCTGGCTACGTATAAAGAGTTAATTCAGAATCTTTCAACCAAATCAAAACCGGATGGTGGGGCCTTGCCTTTGATCCTTGAAAAATGGATCTCCGGTATTCAAGCAACCGTTAAGTCTCAAAGCGATGTAAGCGAAGAGGAATTTGATAGTTTGGTGGAGAAGCAGATTTACGCAGTGGCAAGTTCACTGGAAGGAATGGTCAATGGATTTGAATTTGCCAAGGCTGTAGTCCTATATTGGAAGGCTTACAAACAAGACGATACAGCCCTAAAGTCAAATGTACTCCGCTGGTTTCGTGGGGAGTATCCATCCAGGAAAGAAGCAAAGGATGACCTGGGTATTAATTTTATTGTTAATGATGAGACCTGGTATGACTTCTTAAAGATATTTGCAGCGTTCTTAGTGGGAGCCGGTTACAAAGGAATGCTTGTAGTGATTGACGAATTGGTTAATATCTTTAAGATACCGAATTCTATTACCAGGGCAAATAACTATGAGAAAATTCTGACTATGTATAACGATGTTTTACAAGGGAAAGCAAGTCATATTGGTTTCCTTATGGGTGGAACACCTCAATGTATCGAGGACAAGTATAAAGGGGTATTCAGCTATGAAGCTTTACGTTCGCGCTTAGCAGAGGGACACTTTGCCACTGCTGATATGAAAGATCTATCTGCTCCTATTATCAGACTGCAGATGTTATCCCAGGAAGAGATGTATATTCTGGTAGAGAAGCTGATGAATATTCATGCTCAACTTTATAATTACAGTCCTAGTTTATCCCATGAGGATTTACTTTATTTCTTAACTGTAGAATATAATAGGGTTGGTGCCCAGACACACATTACCCCGCGTGAGATCATCCGAGATTTCATCGAATTGATCAATATCCTATACCAGAATCCGCAGAAAAGTGTTTCTGAGATTCTAGGCGACAATAGCTTTGAGATGACCAAAGCCATGATAACGGATGAAGTCATTCACAGTGAATTTCAAGAATTTGAGGTATAACAATTATGGATGTTTTTAATAGGCTTGCCCCCTTTATTCAAGAATTTATTTATCAAAATAATTGGGAAGAATTACGAGGGAATCAGGTAGCTGCCTGTGAAGTGATCTTTGACTCCGATGATAATTTGCTACTTTCTTCCGGGACTGCTTCTGGTAAAACAGAAGCGGCCTTTTTGCCTGTGCTAACCGAACTATATAATAAGCCTTCAAGCTCGGTGGGAGTTATGTATATATCACCACTGAAGGCACTAATCAATGACCAGTTTAAGCGGTTAGAACAGATGCTTCTGGATTCCAACATCCCTGTTACAAAATGGCATGGGGATGCTTCGCAAACTCAGAAAAATAAGCTAATAAAGAAGCCGGAAGGCTTGTTACAAATTACACCTGAATCCTTAGAAAGCCTGATTACCAACAAACGTGGGGCCTGCCTATCCATGTTTTCTGATCTACGCTTTGTTATTATTGATGAGGTTCACAACTTTATGCGGGATGTCCGTGGATTACAACTGCTTTGTATTCTAGAGCGGCTAAAACAATTAACTAATAATAATCCACGTCGTATAGGTCTATCCGCAACCCTAGGTGATGTATCCCTGGCACAGACTTGGTTGAATACAGGCACTGGAAGAAGATGTGCTGCACCTATTGTGGAGGAAGGGAAAAAGCGTGTTAGGCTTCATATTGAACGCTTTGTCAATTACGCCGAAGAGCGCGATCTTGTGGAGAGGGACGGAAGTGGTAATGTGGTCAAGGTTAATTCTGGTGATATGGGTGACCGAGAACATTATGAATATCTATTCAAACAAACACTGGATAAAAAGACAATTATCTTTACCAACAGCCGGGAAGAGACAGAATTCGTTATGGCTCACTTACGTGAGATTGCCTTAAAGAATAAAGCCCCGGATGTTTATCGGGTTCACCACGGTAATGTTTCAGCTCTCTTAAGAGAAAACACAGAAGATGAGATGAAATCTGCAGATGAAAAGATTGTAACTGGTGCTACCGTTACCCTAGAGCTAGGAATTGACATCGGGTCTCTTGACCAGGCCGTTCAGGTTGGTGCACCTTTAAATGTCTCTAGCTTTGCTCAACGTTTAGGAAGATGTGGACGGCGTGGACAAGTCCCTCAACTATTGTTTACTTTTGTGGAAAGCATCCGAATCAATTCTGCCGATATTCTCGGACCAATTAATTGGGAGTATATCCGAACGATTGCCATTGTGGAACTTTATCTAAAGGATCACTGGATTGAGCCGATTCCACCACAAAATCATGCCTTCAACCTCTTGTATCACCAGACCATGAGCTGTTTAAAAAGTAACGGTGAGATGACTCCAGCAGGTCTTGCCCAGTCTATTCTAACTTTGGGCTGTTTTCAACATATCTCACAAGAGGATTATAAATATTTGCTCTCTCATATGATCAAGCAAGATCAGCTGCAACGTACCGAACATGGGGGCTTAATCATCGGACGCGAAGGGGAGAAAATCGTAAACAGTCATAAATTCTTAACTGTATTCCTTGCACCGGAATATCTGCTTGTAAAAGATGAAAACCGTACCATTGGTACAGTGGATAAAGTATATCCAGTGGGGACTCGTTTTGCCTTGGCGGGTATTGCATGGGAGACGGTGGATGTGAATGTAAAATCGAAGGTTATCTTCGTAAAAAGAGTGCCTGGTATTTCTGTTGTGGACTGGAATGTGGACTTTACCGCAGAGCTTCATACCGTTCTTGTTCGTAAGATACGCAGCGTTCTGAAAGAAAACACCTTGTATCCATATTTGAGTGCTCGTTGTCAAGATAGATTAGCAGAAATCCAGTATATTGCCCGTAATAGTGGGATTCTGGATAATTTGGTGACCCCACTGTCTGATCGGAAGTACGCCATCTTCCCTTGGGTGGGAACAAGACAAATAATTACTTTGAATTATGCCTTAAGGCACAGAAAGATAAAGAGTAAGCTACCTTGGATTACTTGTGTTTATCTTGAGGTAATCTTTGAGGGAACAAAAGAGGAATTGGAGAAGATTATCTATGATATTCTTCAAAGTGACCTTAACTTATATGACTTACCATTACCTGATAAGGTGCAGATTGATGGGAAGTATAACGAGTTTATTCCGCTAGATCTGCTACGCAAGCAATTCATCGAAGATTATTTGGATTTTGAAGGGCTGAAAGAAGGGTTAATGCAAAAGGGTTGAACATGTAATTGATTACTCTGAAAAAAGGTAATCCTACATTCAAAAGGATAACCTTTTTTCAAGCTCAACATTATGATCCATATGAAAGAAGTTAAGATTAGTTAGTATGAACCACCCAGGTATAAGAATGGTGATTCCGATACTTCATCGGTGTCAAGCCAGTTTCTTTACGAAAACATTGAATAAAATGGCTTTGTGACGCAAAGCCGAAATACTCAGCAATGTCACTGTAGGAATAATCTGAATATCGAAGCATATTTGCAGCTGCTGTAATCTTTTCTTTGCGGATAAAATCACTGATATTTTGGCCTGTCTCTTTCATGAATAAAGTCGATAGATAGCTACGGTTTATTCCTATAGTATCTGCTATCATATCTACAGTCAGACGCTCGTTACGGTGGTGATAGATGAAATCAATCGCCTTCATGATCTGCATGGAATAGACCTGCTTCTTCGGTAGGTCGGCCATCTTATGAGTAAAGTCTAAAAGCATTTCATTGTGAAGGGACAGTATCTGCGAAGCGGAATGTAGGATATCCATTCTTCCTATGTAAAGGTCGCTTAGTGTATACGCGAGCTCACGCTCAAGTCCGTTTTCCACACATAGTCTTGTAATCAGTGCAACCGATACAACAAAATGATAACGGATATTTTGTAGAAAATCCTTTGATAGTTTGCCATATTGGGGGCTTTCGTACATTTTGATATTGCTTGGATCAGAAAGAATTTTTATTACAGCTGCTACATTTCCCTCTGTAACATTATTATAGTAGCTGTATTCGTCCTTATATTCCACATGGTGCTTCTGCTCTTCCTGCTGCATAAAAAGTCGTGAATTTAGTTCCTTATTCATACTCATAGACATCACCCCTCTACTAATATATAACAAATATTACATAATAACAACCGATTTTATTTCAGATATGTAAAATATAGGCTATAATCAAACTATCACAGCTTTATAGCAGTGAAAACATACGATTTTCAGGAGGTCAGTTATGAATCATATTTATTTGTATGGGATGATAGTAGGATCTAATAGTTTCCGGTTAGCAGAATTTATGAAGCCCGACGAGTACTCAGAGATTGAGGCAAGCGCTCGCTTTCCTGGCGGTGAAACTGGTACTTGTGCCACGGTGTTATCCTCCCTTGGTAGGAATGTAATCCTTGATGGTACTCACATAGGAAGAAGCGGTGCACCTTTAGTAAGAGAGTTTTATAAAGATAAGTTAGTGAATCTTGATTTGCTTTATTTTGATGAAAGCTATGAAGGGCTTGAGGATTATGTACTGATCGCAGGTGATACACGAACAATACTTGGTACATTCGGACGTTTTTATTCACAAGCATATAACAGCGGATTACGGCGTTGGAATAAACCGAATGAAGATGCTATATTAAACTGTGCTGTAGCGGCAATCGACCCATATTTTTGGGATGATTCTGAACTAGCAGCAAAATACTGTGTTAAACATGGAAAACCATATGTAACAATTGATTGCAAATATGACAGTTATCTTCATCAGAATTCTGCAGTGTCAGTTATTTCAGGAGAGGGTATCCATAATAGCTATCCGGGTAAAACTCGTGAAGAGTTGTTCCCTTTGTTTCAGGAAAATGGAGGAGGGCTAACCATTATAACCAATGGTGGTAAGGAGTTTTTCTATGGAAGAAAGGGTGGAGAAATCAAGTCCTTTCAACCTTATAAAGTAGAGGTTGCCAGTACTCTTGGTGCAGGAGATACCTTTAAGGCAGCTTGTACTTATGCTATATTAGAGGGGATGAGTGATGATGAGCTTGTTAGATTTGCCAGCGCATGTACGGCTGTAGCGATATCAAGATACCCATTCCAGCTGAATCCTCCAACCCTTGATGAAATTGAAAACTTAATAAAGCGGCTCTAAGTTTCAAACAACTGCTAAGATAATTCCAAGGACATCCAATTTTTATATAATATAAGAAGTAGATATGATATAATGGATGATATCAGGTGAGAACCATTACTCCTTTTAACATTTAGGATAGCACCCACATAATTTCGCTTTAACTAACAACGGAGGACAAAACAATGAATTATCGCTTAAGTAAAGAAGTTATGACAGATGATGCTTTGAGAGCAGCATTTAATGAACTAACTGTTAAGACATTTGGCTTTTCTTTTGAACAATGGTATCAACAGAAGTATTGGACTAACTCTAATATCCCATATACCTTATTTGATGGAGATAAAGCTATATCCAATATATCAATTAATAGAATGGAAGTTCTTTGGGATGGAAAAAAACGAAAATATATTCAAATTGGAACAGTTATGACCGATGAAGCATATCGCAATCAAGGTCTTTCCCGTTATCTGATGGAAGAAGTCATGAAGGACTGGGAGAGTCAGTGTGATGCTATGTTTTTATTTGCGAATCAAAGCGTTTTAGAGTTTTATCCAAAGTTCGGATTCATAAAGGAAATGCAATATCATTTCAGTGCAGATATCCAGAGAGGGTTAGAATCAGCTAGAAAACTTAACATTGATTCTACTCAGGATCTAGAGCTGTTAAAGAATTATTATGAGAAAAAGAATCCATTTTCTAAAGTGCAGGTAATTAATAATTCTGGTTTATTAATGTTTTATTGTTCTTGGATCATGAAGGATAACATTTATTATTCTGAACAATATGATGCGATAGTGATTGCAGAACAGGATGGCGACAGTTTAAACTGTTATGATATCTATTGTGATCAAGGTAAAAATCTATTTGATATTCTATCATCGGTAGTAACAATAGATACAAAGAGAGTGAATTTAAAGTTTACTCCTGTTGATAGTAGTAATCTCGAGGTGACTCTAGCAGATGACTTGAATGATACCTTATTTGTACTAAAGGGCAAAGAGAATTTGTTTCAACAGGATAAAATCCTCTTTCCAGAAATTTCACATACTTAAGAGAAGCAACTTTTGAAACAACACTTATGTATATACATAGGTGTTGTTGCTGTATAAAGGTGAAATAGTTCAATAAATTTATCAAGTATACATTTACAGTATTGGAGGTAACTATGAAAATAACAGTAATTGGATGTGGTCGTTGGGGATCCTTGATCGCGTGGTATTTAGATAGCATAAAACATCAAGTAATACTCTATGGACGGGAATCATCAAAAAATATGCAACGTTTTTTAGTAGATCGGAAAAATGACTTATTACAGTTACCTGATTCCATAGTCCTCTCCACTAATTTAGAATGTATTAATGAATCTGAGGTAATAGTTATATCTGTTAATTCACAAGGATTACAATCATTGATGGACGAAGTAAAAGTTTTAGATCCACAAAATAAAATATTTATATTATGTATGAAAGGTATCGAGATTTCTACTGGACGAAGACTTTCTCAAATTGCTAATGACAATTTAGATTACTCCAACGACCTAGCGGTATGGCTTGGTCCTGGACATGTTCAAGAATTTTATAAGGGAATACCAAATTGTATGGTAATAGATAGTAATAATCAGGCTGTCAAAAAATTACTGGTAGAAAGCTTCTCAAGTAATTTAATCCGCTTCTATTATGGGCAAGATCTCATTGGGAATGAGATTGGTGCTGC
>JAEYWQ010000226.1 GCA_023428885.1 Bacillota bacterium | reverse complement strand
CTTGTGATTCCTGAAACAGTGGAAGGAAAGAGTGTAACTTCGATTGGTGATTATGCCTTTGTTAATCAACGTAGTATTAAAATGATTGAGTTTCCCCATGGATTACAGAGAATAGGAAGTCATGCATTTTATGACTGCCGTGGGCTTAGCAGTGTGATTCTATCTGATTCTATATCAGATATTTCCGATGGTGCTTTTAAAAACTGTGATGACCTTCATCTGGTAGAGCTGCACTTGTATGAGGGGGCCTTGACCAGTATAAAGAGCATATTGGAAGAGTTTGGTCAGGAAATAACACTATGGTTGTTTTATCATCATGAGAATCATCTACAGAAAACTTGTTTGATATTTCCAAGATATCTACATAATTATGTGGAATTTACTCAGGCAAGAATCGTCAATCAAGAAACGCATGGTTTTGGTGTACATTATCGGGAACACTTGTTGGATTCAGGAATTGATTACAAAGGATATGATGAATTATTCTTATTGGTAAGTCAGGTGGAAGAGGTAGAATTATGCTGCAGGATAGCCTTGGCTAGGGTATTATATCCCTATCAGGTAAGTAATCATATCCTACCCGTTTATATTCAATATCTACAAGCACATATTAGCACTTGGATGATAAAGCTACTAAAGGATGATGATATGGAGACCTTGCGGCAGCTAGATACAAACAATTTTTATACAAAAGAAGTGTTGACAGAAGCCTTACAGCTTGCTCACCAAATGGAAAGATTGAGTTTGCTACCTATTTTATGACCTTAAATCAAGTAAGGGTTCCAAGGGGTGAGCGTAAGTTTGAGCTGTAGCATATAGGTTTGAAATGAGAGGAACAGGATCGATGGAAAATGATGCTAGATTAAGATGGAAGGCTTTAGGTGAGAAAATATTAGAAACTGCTCGAAGTGAATTGTATCTGTCGATGCGTTTTCTTGATATGGCATTTGCAGAGTTAACATTCGAGATGAACCTTTCCACGTTTTTGATTGGAACCGAAGGAGTTACCCTTCAATATAACCCAAGATTTTTAGTGCAAAGCTATCAGCTTAGTCCAGTGAATGTGAACCGTGCGTATTTGCATACTATCTTGCATTGCCTCTTTCGACATATGTATATAAGAGAAGAACGAGAAGTAGAGCTTTTTCATATTGCTTGTGATCTTACTGTGGAGTATCTCATTGATCAACTAGAATATCCCTCCACCAAGCGTCTCATTAGTGACTTTCGACAAGAATGCTACGACCGTTTAACAAAGCAACTTAAGGTAATGACGGCAGAAGGTGTTTATCAATGCCTGATGGAAGCAAAAATAAGCGGTCAAGAATTAGTCCGTCTACAGACTGCTTTTTTAGTAGATGACCATAAATTCTGGGAGGCAAAGAGAAGAGGGGATGGGCAGGACCCAAGGGATTCTAAGGAGGACGAAGAATCCAGCGATAGTGAAGATGTAAAGGATGATCAAGAAGCACAAAAAGACTCCATGAAACATAAAGAGCCTGATCACAATCAAAGTAAGGATAATAGGAAGAAACAGGCAAATCGTTGGAGAGAGCTGAGCGAGAAGACGCATTTGAATGCCGAAGCCTTCTCAAAGCAGGCAGGAGACGAAGTAAAACAGTTATTATTAGGAATTCAAGTGGCAAACCGTGAGAAGTATGACTATAAAGAATTCTTACGCAAGTTTGCAGTACTTGTTGAGAATATTCAGGTGGATGACAATTCCTTTGATTATGCCTTCTATAGTTACGGGATGGAGATGTTTCATAACATTCCCCTAATTGAGCCCTTAGAATATAAGGAGAGTTTGGTGATCGAAGAGTTTGTAATTGCAATTGATACCTCTGGATCTTGTTCTGAGGATTTGATTACAAAATTCGTGGAGCAGACTTTTCATATTCTAAACAGTACGAAGGGTTATGGACGCAGATTAAAGCTTCATATTATACAGTGTGATAATGCAATAAAAGAAGATATTCTGATTGAAGATCTGGAGCAATTAACAGCATATCAAGAAAACTTTGTAATCAAAGGTTTTGGCGGTACGGATTATCGGCCTGTGTTTTCATATGTTGAACAATTAGTTCAGGAAAGACAATTAACGCAGCTAAAAGGATTATTATATTTTACCGATGGATATGGTATCTTTCCTGAGAAGAGAACGGACTATGAAACAGCATTTATCTTTATAGGAGAGGATCATTACGAGGGTCAGGTTCCACCATGGGCTATGAAATTAGTCCTTGATCCCAAGGATTTATAGTTTATGAAAGTGTTAGCAGATAAGACAAGTGAGGAAGCATGCGACTCATCTTGTATGTTTACGATAGAAAGGATACATAAGTTGAATGAATATCAAGCAATGTAAAGAAGAGATAAAGAATACAGTCATGGCTTATCTTGCAAAGGATGAGCTTGGAAATTATAAGATTCCGGTGAAAAATCAGCGACCAATCTTAGTCATTGGGCCAGCTGGCATCGGAAAAACAGCGATTATGGAACAGATTGCAAAGGAGTGTCACCTTAATCTAGTATCCTATACGG
>JAEYWQ010000195.1 GCA_023428885.1 Bacillota bacterium | reverse complement strand
ACGTATATAAGTTCCTTTGGAGCAGGAAACCCGCATTCTGATTTCCTTTACTACAGATGGGTTCTCACTGTCCATAATAAAATCAAGGATTTCAATCTCATGTATGGTCACTTGGCGGGCCTGGCGTTCAATGACAGTACCCTTCCTAGCTAAATCGTAGAGACGTTGTCCATTTACCTTAATTGCAGAGTACATAGGTGGAATCTGTTCATAGGGGCCGATAAACTCCTGAATCACAGGCCTAACTTCCTCTATGGAAGCCTTCACTTCCTTCGTAGAAAGGATAGTGCCGGTCATGTCCTCCGTATCGGTTGTCACTCCTAAAAGTAAGACGGTTTCATAAACCTTATCCTTATCCGTTAATAAATCGCAAAGCTTTGTAGCATTTCCTATGCAAATTGGTAAAACACCTTCTGCATCAGGATCTAAGGTTCCTGTATGACCTATTTTTTTTGTTTTCAGAATTCTACGTAATTTGGCACAAACGTCAAAAGAAGTAAAACCTTTCTCTTTATATACATTGATAATACCGTTCATGTTACCTCTCTTAGCATATTCCACTTGTTAGCAAGTTGTTATATGAAGTTTTCAGTTTTTTCTTGAGTAATACATCTTACAAATCTAGTTATCAAACTGTGAAATTTGATGTTCAATATGAGCTGTAAGATTGTTTACCACATCATGATACGTACCCTTCATGCCACAGCCAGCTGCTTTCACATGGCCACCGCCGCCAAAGAATACAGCAATTTTACTAACATCCACCATTCCATTCGAACGCATGCTGACCTTGTATTCACATAGTTCTTCTTCCCGAATAAAGATAGCAACTTCAACTCCTTTGGTTACCCGAAGTTGGTCAATGACGCCGTCTAGATCAGAAGGAAGTATTTGATAGAATTCTTGCTCTTTGCGCGTAATACTTCCAATGATCACTTTACCCTCCATTACAAGGATACTCTCCATTAGACAACGCCCAAGAATTTGATTTTGAATATAGGTTTTTTGATAAAAAGTTTCGTCAATAATTTTCGATGGTTGTGCACCAAGTGTTATTAATCTACCTGCAATACACATGGTCTGCTCCGTGGTATTGGAGTGTTTAAACACACCGGTATCGTGAACGATACCAAGATACCATGCCACTGCTACATCTTTGGTGATCTTATCTGGATCAACTAAAGTATATAGTAGTTCACTGGTGGAACTAGCCCCAACATCCATTATGGTCTTGGTAGCAAAGCCAGTATTGCTAATGTGATGATCGATATTTATTACCACCCCTGCAGCAGTAACATACTTTTGCGCCTGGCCTAAACGGTCAAGACTACCACAATCCAATGCAAAGAACATATCATAATCATCAGCATCAGGATACTCGTGATTTATCTGGTCTACCCCTGGCAGGAAGGAAAACTCCTCTGGAATCCGTTCTAGATAAAGATCGATCACTTTCTCCTTATTCTGATTATAATTTTCCATCAGATATAGATATAAGCCTAAGCATGATCCAACACAATCCCCATCCGGTCTTACATGCCCTGTAATACCAATTCTCTTAGATTTATTTAAAAGTTCTTGTAACTCCTTCATCCTACCCCCCGCTATACGTGTAAAACCGTTACACTTCAGCCTTAATTCTCTTCCTCTTCATCCTCATGAGTACTTGACTTTTTATTCACTTCGTCAATTAAACGGCTCATATTAACGCCATATTCAATGGACTGGTCAACAACAAAGGTAAGCTCAGGAGTGTTGCGAAGGTTAATACCTTGAGCTAGCTGACTTCGTAAGAAAGGAGCAGCACTTATTAAGCCTTTTAGTGTATCTTTTTGAGATTGCTCATCTCCAAGTACACTGATATAAACCTTACAGGTCTTCAAATCAGGTGCAACTTCTACATTAACAATACTGGTCATTGGGTTGATTCTAGGGTCTTTTAGTTCCCTAGAAATCAACATACTTAACTCTTTTTGAACCTCTTGGTTAATTCTTGTATTCTTAATACTATTTTTTCTCATTCAAGCCTCCATGCATTGTCACTAGCGAGGAACCTCAACCATCATATAGAATTCAATCTGGTCAAACTCCTGAATATCATTAAACTTCTCAAATACAATACCACATTCAAAGCCTTTCGCTACTTCTTTCACGTCATCCTTCACACGCTTTAAGGAAGCTAAAGGGCCGTCATAGATTTGTTCTCCATTACGAGTAATACGCGCGGAACAACCTCGTACTGCCTTACCATCTAAGATATAAGAACCTGCAATGGTTCCTAGTCCAGACGCTTTGAATGTCATACGAATCTCGGCATGACCAATTACTTTTTCTTCAAAGACTGGATCAAGCATACCCTTCATGGCTGCTTCCACGTCTTCAATCGCATTATAAATTACGCGGTATAGTCTTAAATCAACTTTCTCACGTTCTGCTGTTTCTCTTGCCATATTATCTGGACGTACATTAAAGCCAATGATAATTGCATTAGAGGTACTAGCTAAGGTAACGTCAGATTCATTAATGGCACCAACACCACCGTGAATGATACGAACTGCGACTTCATCATTGCTTAATTTCACCAAGCTCTGCTTCATCGCTTCTACAGAACCCTGAACATCAGCTTTAATAATAATATTAAGCTCTTTGATTTCTCCTGCTTTAATCTGTGAGAATAAGCCATCTAAGGATAATTTAGCTTTGGTATCTGCAAGAAGTCTCTCTCTTCCTTGGAAGATAAATGCTTCAGCAATGTTACGAGCTTCTTTTTCACTATCGGTAGCCATGAAGATCTCGCCAGCATTTGGAACACCATTTAAACCTAAGATCTCGACTGGTGTGGAAGGAGTTGCTTCCTTTACTCTTCTTCCCTTGTCATCCATCATAGCACGAACTTTTCCATAGGTTGCACCGATCGCAATATTATCACCAACACGTAAGGTACCCTTTTGAACTAAGATAGTAGCAACGGTACCACGACCCTTGTCAAGCTCGGCTTCAATTACAATACCTCTTGCCTTACGATCTGGATTTGCTTTTAATTCAAGTAATTCAGAAGTAAGTACAATCATCTCAAGTAATTGTGCTATACCCTCTTTCGTATGTGCGGAAACAGGAACAAAGATTGTATCTCCACCCCAGTCTTCTGCAACTAATTCATACTCTGTAAGTTCTTGTTTTACACGTTCAATATTAGCACTTGGCTTATCAATCTTATTGACAGCAACGATAATCTGTACCCCTGCAGCTTTTGCATGGCTGATTGCTTCAATTGTCTGAGGCATAACACCATCATCCGCAGCTACTACTAAGATAGCGATATCAGTAGATTTGGCACCACGCATTCTCATGGAAGTAAATGCTTCATGTCCTGGTGTATCTAAGAAGGTAATTTCTTCTCCATTGATCTCAACCATATAAGCACCGATGTGCTGAGTAATACCACCGGCTTCTTTTGCAGTTACATTCGTTGTACGAATCGCATCCAATAAGGAGGTCTTTCCATGGTCAACATGACCCATAACGCATACAACTGGAGGACGTTTCACCATCTTCTCTGTATCTTCATCTTCCTCTTTTAATAGCTCTTCAACTTTATCAACAACTACTTCTTTCTCAACGATGCAGTTATATTCAATAGCAATTTCTTCTGCTTCTTCGAAGGTAATCTCCTGATTGATAGAAACCATCTTACCAGCTAAGAATAGTTTCTTCACAACTGCAGAAGGAACTACTTTCATCTTATCCGCTAATTCCTTGATTGTAATAATCTCAGGGATTGTAACTGTCTTGATTTCATCTTCTTTTGACTCTTGAACTACAACTGGTTTTGGCATAATGAAAGCACCCTTACGGTTAGGATCTTTCTTCCCCTTTACTGCTGTTGCAAATTCAACATCACTATCATCACGACGTGAACGATTCTTATCACGATTTCTATCATTGAATGCTGCTGCTCTTTGTTCTTTGGTTAATTCATTCGCTAAGTCAGACTTAATCGAGGATTTCTCACCAACCGGTTTTTTCTTCTCGCCAAAGCTACGATTATTATACCCTGCATCCTTATCTTTATCAAAGGAACCACCACCGAAACTATTATTTCTTCCGCCATAGCCACCTTGACCTTGGCTTCTTTGACCATAGCCACCTTGACCACTTGGTCTTTGGCCATAGCTTCCTTGGCCGCTTGGTCTTTGACCATAAGAACCCTGACCTTGCGGACGATCTCCGTATGGTCTGTTTTGGCCTTGTGGACGGTCTCCATATGGTCTGTTTTGACTGTATTGTGGACGGTCTCCTTGTGGGCGATCTCCATATGGTCTATTCTGACCTTGTGGACGGTCTCCTTGTGGGCGATCTCCATATGGCCTGTTTTGGCCTTGTGGACGATCTCCATATGGTCTATTCTGGCCTTGTGGACGGTCACCTTGCGGACGATCTCCATATGGTCTTCTCTCGCCATATTGTGGACGATCTCCTTGTGGGCGATCTCCATATGGTCTATTC
>JAEYWQ010000321.1 GCA_023428885.1 Bacillota bacterium | reverse complement strand
GGGAACTTTTTTGTTCCCAACCGTAAGCCATGCAAATCCATTTATATTCCTTTAATCTCTTCCCAAAAGCTCTGTAGATACATGTTAATAAACAGGTCTATTTGTAGAGCTTTTTGGTCAAGTATTGGTCTTTTGATATTTTTTTGGTCAAAGAATTATTTAGAGTTCTCAAATAGAGGACTCTTTTCTAAAATACATTCATGTTTGATAACTTTTCTAACGAAGCTCTTGTTACATCCTGATTTACCTCTGCGTAAATATTCATCGTGGTTGATACATCAGCATGCCCCATAACTTCCTGTATAACTTTTACGTTAGTTTCATTCTCGCAAAATCTTGAAGCAAATGTATGGCGAAATATATGGCAAGAAAATCTTGGTATCATAACCGGATTTCTTTTTTCCTTCTTTGCCTTTACTTCTTCCTCTGCATTGTGAGCATCTACAATTCTCTTAATTGCACGATTAACAGCTGCTGGGTTGTGTGGTCCTTCAAATCTATTCGTGAATATAAAATTTGTCATACCATCGATATTTGCCACACAAAATCCTTCCACTTCCTGACGTTCATATTCATCTTTGAGCACATCATATACTTGTTTCATCATTGGAATAGCCCTAACACCTGCCTCTGTCTTTGGCTGAGAAACTCGAAACTCACATTTAAAAGAATCATCTGCTCTCTGATAATAAGTCAAGCTATGATTGATATCAATCAACCGCTTTTCTAAATCAACATCCTCCCAGCGAATTGCAATAGCTTCTCCGATTCGACAACCAGTACCGAGCAAGAATGTAAAAAACGGATACCACTTATAAAAAAATGGATTTTCAGCAACATAATTTATAAATGCTCTCTGCTGCTCTACCGTTAGCGCTCTTTTTCTCTTCCTGGAACCACCATTTCTCTTCTTAACCTCTGCGTAAGCTCCATCGATCGGATTTTTTCTGATAATATCATCTCTTACTGCTAATTGAAAGGATGGTCTTAACACTGTGTTAATGTTTTCCAATGTGTTTATCTGTAATCCTTGTTTATTAATTAAGTCACTGTAAAAAAATAATACATCTGAATATTTTACCTCTTTGACTTTCTTTTTTCCAAAGGTATCACGGATAAAGTGATTCCAAATATACAAATAATTTGAATATGTTGAACTCCTCAATTCTGACTTTGTTGATATATACCTATCAAACAGGAAGTTCACATCAGCATTACCTGTTACATATACACTCAATCCATCCATCTGGTCTTTGATTAGCGACTCTTCTTTTTGTCGAAGAGTTACCAATGAGTTTGCATATATCGTGTGCTGCTTTCCTAATGGATCTGTATAAATGTACGAGTACCTGCCATCTGTCTTTCGGTAATGCTCTCCTTTTCTTAAAACTCTTCCTTTTCCGTCTTTTCTACAAGCCATTCTTTCTCCTTTCTGGAGAAAAGAGCCTGCACTACTTCGGGGTTGACTTGATAATCTGAATTTCAACACCCATTCGTATTAATTGCGATATGGATATGTTGTGACTCTGAGTATATTCAAGCATTAGCTGATATTCTTCTTCTTTAAACTTTACTGTGACACTCCGATTTATCGGCTTATCTACTTTCGGTCTACCAGTTTTTGCCATGTTCTACCTCCTTCACAACCTATTTTGATTATAATATTGGTCTTACCAAAAGTCAACCACTATATTGCAAACTCTTTCCTATTATTTTGTATTCTTGTTAATAGGACCAGATTACTGCTACCTTTCTGCATAACCTGGCCCGATACTTGTTTTTTTCCTATTTGTAAAAGTCAACGTCTACAATATGAAACGTCTCTAAATATTCATCTATGATATCCAAGTTTACAAGTACCAATTGATTCACTTTATAGCAAGCTTGTGCATCCTTTGCCAATTGCTGAAACTTGGACAAACTCATAGAATACATATCTGCTCCTTGCGCATATCTGACAAATCTTTTATCATTTATCTTTTTTTGCATGTTCCAATGCCTCCTTTATCATTCTTTGTACAATATCCGTTAATGCAAGTTGCTTAATTAAAGCTCGATCAATTTTATTCATCACTCCTGAAGCTACTGTAATATTACCTATATTTCCTCTCACATAGGACTTTGGAACAGTCTGTATATCCTCTGGAATAAAGTCTGATATTTTTTGCAAATGTAATCCCCCTACATCTAACGGATGAATCTTCACATGTACATCAATATCCTTTAATCTAGAACTCAATGGGCACACGGTTATCTGCGGACTTTTGTTGTGATTACTCTGATTAGAAGATACAATCACTGCCGGACGTATAAAGCACTGAACTCCTTCAGGTTTCCAACCAAAATCCACATAAACTACTTGTCCCCTTCTATATGGTATGTGCTTCTTTTTGCAATCTTTGCTCATCCTTCTTCAGCCTCCTTAATGTCTTTATTCCCATACCTAGATTGCCTTCATCTACAGTTACAATACACCCCCCTGCATCAACAATTTTTCCAACCTTGTAATATGCATCTGGAATATCTGTTGAAATTGCCATCATATTTACCACAATGACTCCTTCTACTCTTTTCTGACGTATCATTTGAGCTATCTTTTCAAACTGGAGATTCAAATCTCCCTGACTCAAACCATTTCTCCGAACAACTCCAACGATTTCAATGTCTTGAGACTTCACATAATTTCGAATGTAGTGCTCCTGTTTTTCTTCTCTCTTCTCGGTTCCCAATAACGAACCCGTTGTAGATAAAAGCGCTATAAACTCTTTTTTCCTTCTTCTCGGATTTCTTATCCCCATGTATTTACCTCCTATGATACAAGCATGGTTGCCTGATCTAACATATATAAGAATGTTTGTTTCAAATAATTCTGCTGTTCTTCTGGAAGTTCCTTTAAACGAGCGTCAATAGAATCTGTATTCGATACCAAATCCGAATCCTTCATGATATTCAGAATCTTATTTGCATCACACTCATAAGCCTCCATTAACAAATACAGACTTTTCATGCTCAGGTTTCTTCCACCTTGTTCTACCTGTGTGATGCTCGATTGACTTAATCCCGTTTTTTCACTTACCTGGTACAGTGACAATTTTTTATCTTTTCTCAGCTGACGAATATTCGGTCCAACTGTATATCCATCATATCTCATCTTTAATCAGACCTCCGTTCCTCGCTCGTTCTTCTACTAGCGTCCGAATTTCTTCTACTGCTGCTGATTCTGTCTCATACTTTCCAAGGAAATGATTAAACTGGTCATAAACAATGGTTCCGTATTCAACATTAATAAATTTACATCTGCTTACTACCAGGGGATACCCCCAGCAGTTCACTACCTTATCACTCACTCCGCATTCTCCTCAATCTTGTCTGGGAAAAATACCACTTGAGCTTCCATATCTACTAAAATCATTCCATAATGCTCTGCCCTTGCGAAGAACTTTTTCAAATCCTCTTCATCACAAGTAATGTCAAAAATTGATTTCAAATAAATAATTCCAACAGAACTGTTCTCAATCCAGTCCCAGAGTCTATCCACCGCAATACGATCCACATCCAGACCACAAGACTCATCTACAATGATATCTACAATCTCAACATCTCTTTCTTTTGCATGGGCACGTATGTTAGAAATCATATTAAGAATCTTATCATCCGACTTACGAGATTTAATGAAAATAACACCTTTGCCTGTTGGCTCCTGTAATGCCTGTTGCTTCATTATTTCGCTTAGATTTTGATTCATCTTCTGATTAAATAATCTGTTCTTCATTTTTTGTTCTCCTATTCTTTTTAGGAGAGCTTCAGCGCTTCCACTCTCAAGTGGTGTACTCCGTAGAGCACATATATATCATAAAACATAGAGAGTTTTTTATCTCGACTGCGTAAGTCGTATTTCTGTTCACAACACGACTTTGGAAGTCGTCTATTTAAAAGCAGCTAAGAGAATTCTCTCTGCTCGCACTAATTCTTCCTTACTTAATCCATTTAATATTTCAGAAATGCTTTCATGCTTCATTTGACTTGTATCTCCATATAAAATGTAGTCAGCTGTCACGTCTAATGCCTGGACTATTGCATTTATATGTTCTGTTTTTACAAGCAACGCTCCACGTTCGATTCTTCGATATTGCTCATAGCTTAACCCAACAAAGTCCGCCATTTCCTGAGAAGAAATCTGTGCTGCTTCACGAGAAGCTGTTATTCGTTTTGCAATTTCCATTTTTTGATTATCATCAATAACTTTTAACAGATTCTCTTGAAGCATGAAATTACCTCCTTTCCACCCTGGGTAATGCCTTTTAGATTATGTATTTTCCTTTAAATATCATGTTTAAGACACTTTTAATTTTTTTCAGTATTACTCTGGTTAAAGAATACTTACTCCCAAACTAATCCCTCCCCCCGCGTTTTTTAATTTCATTTTATATGCAGATTTGAACATCTCATAACCACCAGCGTCGGAAGATTTCATTCCACATATTTTTTTAATAATGACTGGGACAGAAACACAAACGTTGTTATTCAATCTCGCTTCTCAATCTAATAAGGTAAAAAATCTTCTTGTGTATTATCCTGACTATTTTTCTTTCACAATCTGTGGTACCAACAAGCTGTCAGAATATATTCCAGTTGTAATAAGTGTAATTTCTGTGGTACGATATATTCAAATCTCGAATATACATAATTTTTCTGAATAATTATTATCGAAAGGAACATTACTCATGTCTAATTTTAATAGAGATATTCTGATTGAGAATATCAGTAAATTAATGGCTGATAACAACATGTCCCAAAAGCAACTCGGTGAGATACTGGGGATGTCACAACCAAATGTAAACCATGCATTGAACCCTAAACAAAAGAAGTGCTTCACACTGGATCAGATAGTGGGAATAGCAAAACACTTCAACATATCCATTGACGAAATAGTTCATGGCAGAAAACCTCGTGACTTTTCAACCGGTCCACGAGCTACTGCTGCTTTTCTAGCGAACCTAATCGCCAAACACGATATAAAGTTTTTTGACCATAAAGTCACTGATGATATTTTTGAGATGGACTATGTTGGAAATGATTTTCAGATGTTCCCTTCCTACGTTCATAAAACTGAAGAACTGACTTACAATGCATTTTATCTTCCAAGTTATTGGGAGGTTCCAGATAACCCTCAAACTGAGAATGAACATGAAGCCTTATCCGAAGCTACACAATGTGGAAACGATACCTCTATGAAGCAGGTAAATGACTTTCTGCATCATTTCTTGGGAATCCAAGCCGCCTACGAACAGGGAAGTCTTACAGCAGATACCTACCAGACAGTTCTTGAAGATCTCCTAACCCATCTTAGGGAATAATCTATCTGTTGTAATAAGAGGTTATCACGGATATAATGAATACTGTTATATGCTAATACTGTGATATTTTTATAAGGATGTGATCATGATGAATACAACTGTATTTACCGAAAGATTGATTGAATGTCGTAAGCGAAAATACTCTAGCCAACAAGCATTCGCCGATGCATATATGGAGAGATTTGGTCTTATACGCCAGAGAAAAAAATCAATCGATAATAATATGTTTGGGACAATACAAAAATGGGAACAGGGAAAATCAGAACCAACAGCCAACGTTCTAGCGAACATATGTGATCTACTTGAATGCGATGCTGATTATCTCCTCGGACGTATCAGTGAACGAACACATGATATATACGATGCACAACGCTACACTGGGCTATCATCTGCTGCCTTAGAGCAACTTCATGAATATCGTGAAAATCTCCTAGTCCAACCCGATCCAGAAGAGATACATGAATTACAGGAAGATTGGCCTTCTCACAAGTTCTATCAGTCATTCGCACTTTTTCTTATTGATGAACTGCTTGTCGGTAGCCAAAATCACCATTTATCTGCTTTTGTCCTAGATACCTTATATTCGAAAATTGTAGAGAATGGATACTATGTAAAAAGCACTGACTATATTTCCGAAGATGACCCAGATGATTGTTCCGAAGAAGATAGAATCAAATGGGCTGCCCAGGACCAAAGAGAAATTGACATAGCTGCATTCCATATAACAAACAATGTACGCGATATTATTGTCGAAAATGCGATTCAAAACAAATTACCACCTGCGCTGTATGTTGATCAATCTAAAGGCTGTTATGTACTAACCATAAAAAAAATAAAAGAGCCAAAATAGTTTATTCCAATGGTTTATCCATTGCTCTAAACTACTCCGGCTCTCTCATAGATGGTTTCCAATCCATCCGGTTTGCTCATAAGTAAATTCATAATATTCAATTCAGTTACTGACTCACTCTGGCATGTCAATATGATTAAGGGCTTATTCCAGCACAATACTTCTCCGGTGGGTTTTTCCGTGTGAATACTATGGCCATATCGCAGGGTCGTCTAACATTTTTCATTCTTATTTTTGATTGTTCTGTATCTTCCCACGGTGAGTCTTCGCTGTAGTAGGATTATATATTTGTGCCATGAAGTTAGCAACAGAAATCGTTTTTCCTTTTGGTCCCTCAATAATAGGTTCACCATTAGTCCCTTCATGTCTCATGCAAAATTTGCTACCATCATCTGCAAAAATTGGATAATCCGTTTTCGTCATTCTCAATCCTCCTCTAATCTGATATATCAAACATAATAGCGTCTTGTGTATTTGGAATATCTAACCAATTCATCAACCTTAGTAGAAAATAGCAATTAGGCTGAGTCTCTCCGTACTCCCACTTCTGATATGTTCTTAAATTGGTACCTACTGCTTCTGCTACAGAACTCTGAGAATATCCCATCGTTTCTCTGCGCTCCTTCAATACCTTGTAATCAAAGTCCATCGTTAATGGTCCTGCATATACTTGATTCCAAAATTCCACACCATCGTCCAATTCATCTTTATAGTATATGATGGTATTGGGTTTGATCTCAATTTTTAAATAGCCAACCATTCAAAAAAATACTCTTCGGTAACTAAACCGGTCTGCTCGGTAATATAGTTGAAGATATAATATGGACTAATTTGCTTTTCATAAAAAAGATACTCAAAATCAAGGTATATTTCTTCTAACGTTATTTCCCCTATTTTGATTTCTTTCCACTTACTTCTTAACACATCTCCTATCGTTTCACCATGAGTGCCAATTTCTCCATTCCTTGAATAGAAGTAAAACGGAACTCTCCTTACAAATATATCCACCGAAATCGGCTCATAACCTACTTCATCATCGAGCATCATATCATGAGCTTCCTTACGATTAAGGTTTTTATTCTTCCTATCTACATAATCGAATACTTCATTACCGACTATTTCATGTAAATTCAAATATTTTTTTAGTTTCTCCGTGTCAAAATAATCATTATTCACATAGTCATCAATTATCTTTATTTGTTCTGCTGTCAACATAGCTATCCCTCCTGTGTTATGTACTATTATAATACGTTTATTATGGGTATCCAAGATGACTCATTTGTCATATATAACTAGTATTAACATTTGTTCTAGCACAAAATGTCTGAATAGATACCCTAAATATACATATTACTACGACTCTATGTGCTAAAACGCAAAAAATAAACCTGGCAAAGGACATAGTTTTCCCGTAGGGATTCATGTCTTCTGCCAGATTGAGAAAAGGGTTGTCACATTACTATGACAACTGTCGCCTGGCTCGTCTCACTTTCATTTCTATTGAACAGCTAATTAATACCAGCGTCTTTACACCAAGCAAACATATCATTCTCTTCAACAACAGAATACTTATTCCCAAACTCGGAAATTGCAGTTTCAAGATGGACCTTCTCTGGTCTACAGGCTTCTAAAGCACATCTTCTTTTTTCAGTAAGCTTCTTTCCTCTATCTTTGAAATAACGATCAATTCTTACTGATGCAGTCGCTCCATTCTTTGCCTCAACAAATAAGTAGTAGTGCGATGCAATTACTTCAGTTGCATTACCAAAACCAAGTGGATTAACATATGCACCTCTTTTGTTGTAGTGGGGCTGCTCTCCTCTTTTATGCTTCTGAGTTACAGAAAAACTTCCTGGTTCATAATATGTTCCTAACGTTTTTACTTTTGCCATGATATGGCCTCCTTATAATTTATTTAGCATATTAGCTATATCACAAGAATATCATGGCATTTTGTTTTCTCTATTCCACCAGAATAGAAGGATTTCATTTTCACACAAAAATATTGTTATCTTTAAGAATGATATCCATTTTTCGGTCCGCAACCCTAGTTCTATTTACTGAAATTTGATTAAACTTTGGGTCCGCCACCAGTTCAAAATATAACGAGAGCTTATCTTTGAAATAACCCTCACCTGCCTCAATCTCATAATCATAAAATTTGTACTCATTATCTTTTAATGCCGCAGTCATTGCAGGTTTTAATGTTTTTGCAAGGTGAACCAACTCAACATCATCAATAGGCAAAGAGAAAAACTGTCTTACAGGAGACCAGCTATCACCTAATGGTGTTTGAAATGACCACTTATAGGCTTTTCTCCGAAATATAGTTTCTAAATTCTTTTTCTTTTTTTCAATCTCAGCTTGTGGATACATCATGCCTTGTATTTCATACATAAAATGTGTATGAATATATCTCAAATCTTCGAGACTATTAGTCTCAAGATTCCTAACAAACAACCAATCTAGATATTTCTCCGCATTTCTTACTTTTGCAATTAACTCGGTGTCATGGAAGCATGTATTATAGCGGCGCATAACTCTTTCTACCCACACAGCTTGTGACTTTGATCTTATTGGATCATGTGTATCATCATGCAGTTCTGACTTAATACTTTTCTCTGCAAGATCTCCAGCTCGATAATGTCTATTTTCAACTATATCCTTTGCCTTAAGTGAAATGTACTCTCTAATACAAATAACCAATATTAATGCATCTACTTCATCCTCATTTTTATATTTTGTATTTTCCTGAAACATTTTAAGAAAGTACTTTACATTTTCAGCAGCTCTCTTGTACTTATCTTTCTCATTACTTGAAGTTTTTTCTTTTCCAAATACCCAACAAGCCATATCTAAATAGTTTTTTGCAAGAAAAGAGTCCACACTATCAATTTGAACATTAATTGACGCTAATTTCTTATAAAAATCTGCATCATCGTTTTTACTATATTCAAGCTCTGACACATTTTCTGCAACATGAATAATATCATATTCCGAACCAAGACTTTCATGCTCTATCAATTTGACATAAACAGTTTCTAACAACCCATGTTTAAGTCTTCCATGGCTGTATGTTTTTTTATTGTAGAATTGAGCATAGCCTCCAATCATGTTATAAGCTCGATTTATTTCTTCTTTATTATCAAGATATAAATTCCAATCCAACTTACCTCTGATACTCTGAATTTGTCTCTCCCAGCCTCTTGCAATAGTCCACATGGTGGTTTTAGCTTCTAAAATAAAAGCCGGCAACAGTTCTTTTTCAAGCTCGTATTTGAGAAATGCCATCATCTCACCGTTTACCGTTGATATCCCAGCACGTGAATTGTCTATATTTTCGTATGAAGGCTTTCTCAAAAATTCGCCCAAAGTTTTACTTCCAAATTTGCCTTCAAATCTACTGCATAAAAATAGTAATTTGTACTTCTCATTCTCATCTCTAAAACTGTCCATCTTAAAGTCAAACAAATCATTAATTCTGACTATCACACTATCCTTATCAGTCCTGATAATGCCCCTCTTTAATGATTCAGAATCCATGTCATAACACTCAGATGTATGAGATGATAATGCCTTACACATAGCACTCAAATCCAATTCCTCTGAATTTAACTTTCTTCTTGTGCCCATAGCATAGCAACTATTTACTTTTATATACTGCTTCGGCTCTATTAAATACTGCTCTGCAAACCAAGCCTCCGAATAAATATATTTTCGTTCAATATCTGTCATCAGTATATCTTCTAACAATTTCCAATTAGATTCCTTCCTATAATCTTTCGAATATAGGTTGATTTTTAATCGTAGAACATCCTGTTGAACACTTCTCTTCATTTCGAGAAAAGGAACAAATTCTTCCTCAGTTACTTTTTCCCCAGGTGCAAATTTAGCAAACATTACAACTTGTTTCATAGTGTGCTCCTTCCTTCTCTATTAAAAGTCTTACACTTCAATACTCCATCTTTGTTAATTCTCATAATATTTTGTAATGCATTCAGCTACATATTTCCTTCTTTATATAATAAAACACACTGTGCTTATACAATATCTGTTTCGCCATCAAGGACGATACTTTAATTCTCATTATTCTTCATTTTTCCGATTTTCCAAAGATAATTCCCACGCTTTCTCCTCTACAGTTCATCTAATAAACGAATAATTTGCTTTTTCTTCTCTATATTCTCTTCTATATTAATGATTTTACTTTTAGCTCCGAATAATATGTAATCTATTGATATTTCAAGATATTGAGCTATTAAATATAAGTATTCAATTTTACATGCTACTCTGCCGTTTTCAATTCGTGAAAGCTGATCTTTACCTATACCTATTATATCGGCAAAACCTATTGCTTTAAACCCTTTATTTTTTCTTGCATCTTGAATTCTTTTTCCCATATCTTTCATAGTGTCTTCTGTAAATAATTTAACTTCTCTTTCCATATAAAATATCCATCCTTTCGTTTGTTTGGCTCGATAAACGTTTAAGGATGGAAAATTACTCCTAAATCCAATATGAAATTTTGTGCAAAAAAAGAGGACGCATGAGAAAGTCCAGTCCTTAAACTGGTTTCTTTCCCATGCGTCCACGGTGAGTCCGTCTTAGCAAGCATCAGTCCTGCCGTAATTCAGTACGTCTCCCATATCATGAGGCCCTCTTTTAATTGTCTGTGTTATATAGCAATGCTATATCTGATGCTAACTGTATACTGCTTTCTTAGATAAATACTTTTCCTTCGTTATCTGCTCTGGCTATCACCATTTCCTCTGTATATTTTTTCACCACCTTTACTCTAGTACATCTGTTTGTATGACATCTTATTATCATACCTGGTAAAACAGGTGCATCATCAATACCGGTGATTAAATACGACATTCTCATGCTTTTTCTACATTTCTTACAATAAAATTCAATCTGTTTCAATTCTCTCATTGTTCAGTCTGCTCCTTTACAATACAAAATTATAGTAACATTTTGTACTTGAAAGGAAAAGGGAATCACCTTTGCAAGCTTACCTGATGGGAGTTCCTTTGCACACCTGTCTGATATGCCCCAACCATATGCTGATCTTCGAAGCCAACTGATTACATGTCACCACACATAATCAGGCTCCGGCTTTCCCTTCCACAAACCAAAGATTATTATCCTGATAAAAAAGATAATTCTCTCTACCATCTTTCCAAATAGTACTCTTAGGTATTAAAACACCTTCTTTGAAAAATACTGCAGTAACATTCACAAATACCTTTACTCTCTCCATGTCACAACCACCTCACATTATTTCAATTGCTATTGACCTTCCTTCCAACCTATGGATATATTCCTTTTCATCTAATTGTTCAAATAATGATACTAACACGATGTCAAAGCAAGAGCCGGCATTTCTGCTATTTCTCTGACAGTAGATAAAACCATATACCTTTAGGAATTAACCCCTGACGATTTAGCTGTTCTATCAGTCACAACATTTTTTTTTTCCGAAATTGATATTACGCTATACTCCCATTACTTATCACCTCATACTTTCAGAAGTTAATTTGTGCATAATCAGAATTTTATTGACAATTCGGAAGTTTTGATTTATGATTAATCAGAAGTTACTCAACAACTTGATTATACCACTTGAAAGAAGTTTGTCAATGCTTAATCGGAAGTTGCAAAAAATAATTTTCTTCCTAGAAAGAAGGTAACACTATGACTTTTGGTGAAAAAGTGAAAGAAGCACGATTATTAAAAAATCTTTCCCAGACGGAGCTTGCTGCTATAACCGGTATATCAGAGCGTTCTCTCTATACTTATGAACAGCTAAATACACTCCCGAGAAAAAGCAATATTAAGAAACTAGCAGAGGCATTGAAAGTATCTGTATCTTATCTGGTAGATGATGACGAAGCTGATAGGCAGAAGAATATTGAGAATGAAGACTTTATTGATACTGTTAAAGATAAATTCGGTTACAAAGGAGCAAAAGAGGCAAAAGATGTGTTAGACCGTGCCGGTGCACTTTTCGCTGGTGGAGATCTTGACGATGACGCAAAGGAAATATTTATGCAATCGTTAATGCAGGTATATATTTCATCAAAGAAAGAAGCATCTGAAAAGTTCTCCAGAAAGAAAAAAAAGAAACCGCCAATCGACGAGTCCGTTTAATAGGACAGCATTTTCGCTACTATTATAATAGCAAAATACCAAAATATTTTTGAAGGAAGTGATACCTAATGACAATTGACTTTATTGTTAAAGCGGTAGACGCTCTGGTTAAGAAAGCAGGTAGTCGTGATCCCTTCGTTATCTGTGAAGTCCTGGACTATAAATTGCACTATATCGATTTACATCCGAAACTGAAAGCCTACTACTTCTATCAATCACGTATTAATAATATAGTGATTGATGAGAATATCATGGAATTATTCCGTCCGATACTGATTGCCCACGAACTTGGTCATGGTACGCTTCATAGAAAAGTTGCCATGATGTCCGGCTTTCAGGAATTAGAATTATTAGAAAAAAGAGCTGATAAGCCTATGGAATACGAAGCAAATCTATTCGCAGCTGAGCTTCTACTAGAAGACAATAGCGTTCTAGAAACATTAAACGAATATACTTTTTTTGAAACAGCAAGTATTTTAAATGTCCCTGCAGCTCTACTTGATTTCAAATTTGCAATCCTAAAAACAAAGGGTTATCGTATCAATGATATGCAAATTGGTAAGTCTCATTTTTTGAAAGAGGACTTAGGAGCTTATGGAGTTGATAATTCTCATATTTGCTAATACATTGAGGGATGACATAAGCTAGACCAAATGTATCATATTCTCTGGTCAGCTCTGTCTGTGCTTTACTTCGCAGCCGCTTGATATTGTAGTAAAAAGAGCTTATAGATATACCATTCTTGTTACACCAAGCATAATCCGATAATCCGCTAACGCGACACTGCTGGATGCAGTTCATCCAGAATTCATCTTTTTGAGCTTTTGTCATACGATAAAAATCCTCCAAAAAAAGTTTGGAGTAAAATGATACAAAAGTTTGAAACTAATTAGCAGTGAAATGCTACAACTTTTGCTGTTCAAGATCAGAACTAAGAGTAAAATACTCCAACTATCCTAATCTTACAGCAAAGAACATCAAATGGCACGACGGTAGATTATGTCGCGCTTACTCTCAATGTATCCTGAATGATAGCGCATAGGCCATCAATCGACTTCTGATCCACCTGTTTATGAGAAGTAAGGTGGGTCAGATTTAAATAAAAAAGTGGGTCAATTTTACTTGACAATCAACAATTGGTAGTCTGACATGCCACTTTGGCGACACTTCATAATCAGACGTCTCTTTTAGTCATTGCTGTAGTGTTTGTAATGCTGTCGCATAATTGTAACCTTCCAATCTGGAGTGAAATGATCCAACTTCCAAATCAGATTTGGAGAGGTGGAAGTAAAACGCTCCACTTATTTGGTTACAATTATAATTCAAAAATCTACTATAGTCGAAACGGGTAGATTATTAGGCGCTTACGATATAATCTTATATTCTAAAATGTTACGTGTCAACCTTACCTTTACTATAAAAACAGAAGGAACTTTTCTCAAGTATTTCACAATGAAAAGTTCCGCTCTTTTTACTCTATCACGTTTTACTCTATCTCGTAATCTTCGCTATCATCTGCTTCCAGTGTTATACAAACAAAGTAAACGGTAAACCATATGTACCTCGTACACATGACTAAGTTATGAGATAATCTCTATATCATAAAAGTAGACTCTACGGACTCTGCAGAGTCTGTAGACAGATATGGAGGTTATCATGAAATCGAAATCAGTTACCCTGGCTAAAAATGCCCGACACCTCAAGTGGATTCAAGAAGTCCAAGATTGTAAGAATCGTCCCAATGGGATGTCCGTTGGTCAATGGTGTAGCTTACACGGCATTAAGTATTCCACACATTATCAGCACTACCTCAAAGTAATGGATTTATGTGTGGAACAAATGGAGACACAGTTGTCAACTGTTACGGCAACGAATGAAGTTATTCCACTTGTAGCTGCTGAACCTGCTTTCGTAGAACTTAAGCCACTTCAGGATTCATCATCTGAGCCTATCTTGATTTTATGTGGAAAAGCAAAAATCGAGTTACATGAGGATGTATCGGAGGCATTTTTGATAAAGCTTTTTGGAGCACTTAGCCATGTTGAATGATACTACTGGCTTCAAAAAAATTTACATTGCGACCGGATACACTGACCTCAGGCAAGGAATTGATGGTCTGGCATCGCATATCAAGTTTCATTTTGAACTTGATCCATTTGATAAGGATACTCTGTTTTTGTTTTGTGGCCGCAGAGCTACCAAGATAAAAGGACTTGTTTGGGAAGGTGATGGATTTTTACTTCTTTACAAGCGTCTTGAAGTCGGAGCTTTCACATGGCCACGAAATACGGAGGAAGCTCTTTCTATTACTTCTGAGCAATACCATATGCTAATGCAGGGATTATCGATTGTGTCCAAGCATCCGATTTCCAATCTGAAAGAGCCTAAGGAAATCGTGTAGTTTTGTGTAAAACAGAGAAATTTTTTATCATGCATCAAGGGACAAAAAGTACCTATTTATTCGCTGAATGGAGCATGATATATAACTCTAAAAGAGTCATAAGCGCCCTGTAATTAACTATAATTCAATTGAAATGGCTTGTTTATCGGCCTTTCATATATAGGCTCTGTGAAGATATAAACCATAGGCATTATGCCGAATTCCATAATCGATAGAATTCGCAAATGTAAGTCCATTGGGGTATAATAGTTCCATAAAGATGGAGGGAGCTATCATGTCGGTACAATTCACAGAAGAACAACTGAATAGTTTTGACAAAGCAACACTGATTACATTGTTTTTACATCAGCAGGAACAGCTAAAGGATATCGATCATAAACTGCAGCTTTTACTGGAACAGATGTCTGACATGAATCGTCGTCGTTTTGGTCGTTCGACTGAAAAAACAGAATCTGCGAACCAGCTTTCTTTTCGCTTTGATGGCGAAGAACTTCTTGTCTTCAATGAAGTTGAAGCAGTTGCTTCTGAAGAGGAGGTTATAGAAGAAGAAATCGTTACGGTTCGTGGCAAAAAGACCAAAGGAAAACGCGAAGCTGATATCAGCGGTTTTCCAGTTAAAGTGATTCCGCACGAAATGACAGAGGAAGAACTTCACAGGTTTTACAGCGATGAAAAATGGAAGCGCCTTCCGGATGAAATCTACAAACGCTATCACTATACCCCAGCAAAAGTTGAGGTTGAAGAACATCATATAGCTGTTTATTCGGGTGTAAAGTCTGAACGAATGGTAAAAGCAAACCATCCAAAGAAACTTCTAAACAACAGTCTTGCGTCTGCAAGTACCGTTGCCGGAATCCTAAATGCCAAGTATGTAAATGCGGCTCCTCTTAACAGAATTGAAGCTGAGTACAACCGCAATGGAATCAACATCTCCAGACAGACTATGGCCAATTGGGTAATTCAATGTGCAGATCGTTATCTTGCTGTAGTGTATGATTACATGCATAAAGCAATGTATAATCATCATGTAATCCAGGCGGATGAAACGCCCTGTCTTGTAAACAAGGATGGCCGAGAAGCCGGTTCCAAAAGTTACATGTGGGTTTACCGCACCGGACATTTGTCTACCAATCATCCGATTGTATTATACGAGTATCAAAAGACTCGCAATGCAAGCCACCCGAGAGAATTCCTCAAGAATTTCAAGGGTGTTTGCGTTACGGATGGATATCAGGTTTATCACACCATTGAGAATGAGCGCGAAGACTTGACCATTGCAGGATGTTGGGCTCATGCGCGTCGCCGATTTGATGAAGCATTAAAAGCGATGAAGAAGTCTGAGCAGAAAACCTGCACTGCAAACAAGGCTTTGATCATGATTCAAGCCATCTATCGCGAAGAAGGTAAACTCAAGGATTTATCTTCGAAAGAACGTTATGAACAACGTCAGTTAATAGTGAAGCCTCTTGTCGAGGCCTACTTCACGTGGGTTTATAAAACTGAGCCACACGTATTAAGAGACAGCAAAACTCATAAAGGCTTACAGTATTCCATCAATCAGGAGAAATATCTTATGGCATTCCTTTCCGATGGAGAGGTCCCAATCGATAACAATGCTGCCGAAAGAACCATTCGAGGCTTTTGTATTGGCAAAAAGAACTGGGTCATGATTGATACCATTGCCGGAGCGAAATCAAGCGCTATCGTGTATAGTATTGCTGAAACAGCAAAGGCAAACAACCTGAAACCTTATGAGTACTTCAATTACCTTTTGACTGAGATTCCAGAGCATCTGGATGATACAAACACAAGTTTTATTGAAGATCTGCTTCCTTGGTCAGATAAACTGCCAAAGGAATGTAAAAAAGTAACCAAGTAACCAGGCCGCATGAAAGTGCGGCTTATCTTTTAGGACGGTACGAGTGGTTTACCGTTTACCAAACAAAGCACATATGCATCCCAGTAATTGCACTACCCGCTGCCCAGATTGGACTCCCACATTGGCAACATTTTGCTCCATTTCTCTTCTCTTCTACTGTTGCATTCAGGGACTTTATTAAATTCTTACGATTTATGTCTTTATTGTTCTCAACAGTTAAATAATTAACCATAATTATCGACCTCCTGTAATGATAGTCACACTAATGTGTGCTAATTTCATTATAGGATAAATATGTATGAATGGCTCACTTTCCGTGAAAGTGGCTCTATTCGATCGGGACTATGACTCTAAATCATAGTGCAGAGGGTTCTAGTGCCTTGGAATATACATTTCTCTAATTCCAGAAATACTACTTATTCCAAAATACCTTTGCGTGTAATATAATCCGCCTTGACTTTTTCAATTGATTCACAACCAGTGGGAGAAGATACGTACTTACTAACTTCCAACTGATACTGCTTTACAATCGAAATTACATATAAACGTATATTAGAGTTCCATGATTTTTCACCTATTGATTATCGTTTAACGTAATCTATGTCGAACTAAATTAATATCTAACTAAATGTTGATAAATTACGATCCTGTGACATATCAACTTCAATATGAGGAAAGTGCTCTTTGTAATAGGTAAGTATCTTACCAGATCCATCTATAACGGATTTATATTTTCTGTTATCTGTCGTTTGTATGAATACTTCCTGCTTTTTTATTGTCTTACTAATTTCAAATCTCAAATTTTGCGAATAAACAGAAGAGATATCTTTATTCTCTAATATAACGGATATCGGTCCAATATATAAAAACGAATATTTCTTCCCAATTCTTATTTCTCCAGAAAAAGTTTCTGCATTTAGATAATCAGTTTCAATTTCCTTTCTTTCCTCATGATTCTTTTTCTTTAAAAATAACTTAACCAATATCTGATAAAAGCCAAACACTCCCAAGATATGACAAAGAATGACACCACTAAGCATTGCTCCCCCAAAAATTGCCCATCTTACATAACCTTGCCCATATGGTTTCTCCGTTATTGTCAAAATATAATCAATTGATTTACCATTTACGTGAGTGTTAAACTCACTATCCTTAATGAATTTAAGATAAACAGTCTTTTGTTCCTCCGACATCTTGTCAATCACACCAGTAAGTTTAATCGGATGATCAATTATTGTTTTACCTTGATTGATTGCTTTCTCCGTATCGTTCTTTAAATTAACGAATTCCGTTGCTTTTGCTTCTGGTACTTTCACCCCTATGCATTTGTCTATACCATCAACTAATATGATATAATCCAATGCAAATTGGCCAACGTAAATACTATCATATCGAAAAACCCCATAAGCAGCATTCGCTGTTACATTCACGAATCGTTTTTCTAAATCATCTACTTCTAAAGATGTAATATCGATTGGTCCTCGCAATGTTATGAAGCCTTCTCTGGCAAATAACAATAAAATTATAATACTAAGAATAATAAATACTTTAGAGTATCGAAACACCCTTTTAATACTTTCAATCCTCATTTTCTTAAACATGAATCCTCCCCCTTATAACTGGGTTCTTTTATTTCACCCAATGATAATTACTTTTTAAATAATTAAACGTCGAATCAGGTACAATCTTCTTAATAGTATCATAATCATTTTTTTGTAATAGTTTCCTCACATAAGATGCACTAATTGGTACTCCATTAGATTCTTTTCTTTTTATTTCTTTTAGACTTATATTATATAAAGGTAGTTCTCTTTTCATTAATTGATTATATTCTCTAGTAATATTATCATATGGTTCATTACCAACAAATCTTATAGCAATATGTAATTCTGGTGCAATAAAATTTGCAAATATCTCTATGTCAAGACACTTTTCAATATAATGGTTCTTATACATGTCTCTGTTGAAATATTCAGGAAATGTTTGATAAGAAACAATGAATTCTCCACTTGGAAGAATATATGCATTTCTAATATCCTTTAATCCCTCATTTACCATTTTAAGGCGATCTTCATAACTAAAATTAGATCTATTTTCTTGAACAATAAATACATACAGGACATCAACCTCTTTACTAGCCTTTTCTACCAAATACTTATGTCCTAATGTAAAAGGATTACAATTCATTACTATAGAACCGATTGTCTCATTTCCTTTAAATTGTATTGGATATTCTCTCCTTATTTCACACAAATAATTATTCACTTGCTCTTCATATTTTTTGTATAATATTTTCTTATTCTCAAAGTTATATTGTATGCTTTTCTTCGTATTCTTCTTATTATCTATACTTCCTTCTTTCGTAAGAATATTATATATATAGTTAGATATAA
>JAEYWQ010000163.1 GCA_023428885.1 Bacillota bacterium | reverse complement strand
AAGCATAACCATTGCTAGAGGCTTTAAATTACCACTAATCAAGATGAAGGCATTTGCTCTCAAACTTGCAGATGGAAATCTCGGTGAAAAAATTACTCTCAATCGACATGACGAATTTGGTCAGACCGGCGAGGCATTAAATCTTGCAAGGGATAATATGAGTAAGCTGATTGCAGGTATCATCGATCAATCTCAGGAACTGAGTGCTGTGGGTGAAGAACTTACAGCAACTACCGAGGAGATTACCTCACGATTTGGATCCATCAACGATTCCACGATTTCAGTGGTAGCCGATTCTCAGAATAACATGAAATCCATTGAAGATGTTATCTTAGCTATCAAAGAAATAAACAATTACATGTATCAATTAAATAAGCAGGCCATTCAGCAGAGTCAAAGTGCGGAGGAATATAAAAACCAAGCTCTTGAAGTTCAAAAAACAGCACAGAATGCTATTCAAGATAGTCGTGAAGTTTATAAAACGCAACAACAAAAGATTTTATCTGCAATTGAAGCAGGTAAAGTTGTACATGAGATTAAGACCATGGCGGATGTGATTGGAGATATCGCGGAGCAGACCAATCTTCTGTCTCTGAATGCATCGATTGAAGCAGCCAGAGCAGGCGAACACGGAAAGGGCTTTGCTGTAGTTGCTGATGAAGTGAAGAGATTAGCAAATCAGTCACAAAACACAGTAGCTACCATCCAAACTACCGTTCTTAAAGTTCAGGAAGCCTTTGATAACTTATCTGATAATGGCTCCCATCTATTGAGCTTTATTGATCAAGATGTTCAGGCACAGTTTGATGCATACTTAAATACTGGCGATCAGTTTTATGGTGTTTCTCAATCAGCATACCAGATGTCTCTCAAATTGGAAGAATTGGTAAAGAAAATAACTAGTAGTGTTTCCACAGTTAATAAAGCCATTATAGATGTCAATGATAGAACTGGTAAATCGCTAGATAATACAAGTGAGATTCAGAAACAATTAAATCATTCCGTTACTGTAATGGAGGACATAGCACACTCCACAGAAGGTTTGACCCAATTAGCCCTAGATCTTAATACAGCTTCAAGACAGTTTCACATTTAGTTACAACAACTCACATTACTCGTAAGTAGAAAGCAGTTCATAGAGCTGCTTTCTTTTTTATTTAATAGGAAATTGCGTCGCATTTCCTATTAAATAAAAAGCCCTTCGGGCATGATTCGCAGCTTCGCGCGCGGAACAAAAGTGTGCGCTTACGTTAAACTACATCGCGAGAGTGTGCGAAGCACACTTTTGTTCATACATGAAAATTTTCATTATTTTTTTTCATGTTGACAGATCTTAAGTTCTACTATAGAATATGTTAGGTAGCTAACAATCTAGGAGGTGATTATGTGGTAGAAAATGATGAAAGACACATTGGAAAGTTATTGAAGATCCTATCTAACTCTATTCGTAGGAAAATTGAGACCCAGTTAAGTCAAAGAGGAATCGAAGTAACTAGTTCACAATCCAGGATTATCGGTTATGTGTATCGCCAATCTCAAGTACGTAATGTATACCAAAAGGATATCGAGGAGGAGTTTGATATACGTAGATCTACCGTAACGAACACTCTTCAGATTCTAGAGAAGAACGGATACATCACAAGGGTTAGTGTGGATGAAGATGCAAGGCTTAAAAAGATTCTGCTTACCGACAAGGGGATAGCTATCAATGAGATTTTACGAAAGACAATTTTAGATGTGGAGGGAACGCTTAGCAACATATATTCCCCGGAAGAGTTAAATGAATTATTTCACTTATTAGATAAGTTATATACGTTTTTAGAAGAGTAATTGATAACAAATGTCTTGAAATGTCTAGATAATGTCTTATTTCTTTGTTTAGAGTTTACGATAGAATTCATCTGTCTTATAGCTTTGAAATTGCCCCTGTAAATTTGCATATCCATGTTTTTTTGCTTAGAATGAAGTTTAAGAATGAAAAATATAACAAAAGATAAGTACAAAAGAAGAAGACGAAAATAAGAACAAAAAAAGAACTACCAATAATACAACATAAAATCAGAAAGAACAGCTGATTTATTTGGCTAGTTCTATTTTCTTTGATTAAAATTAGGAGAGTGATACAATGTTAAAAAAATTACTAGGGCATGTAGGAGAGTACAAAAAAGATTCGATCCTAGCTCCTGTTTATGTGATTCTGGAAGTAATCATGGAAGTAATCCTACCACTATTAATGGCAAAAATAGTGGATGTAGGTTTGACCAATAAAGACATAAATTATGTAGTGAAAATCGGTATAATTATGCTTTTATCCTCCTTCTTGGCTCTATATTTCGGTATATTGTCAGGTAAGGTAGCTGCAAAGGCGAGTACTGGATTTGCAAAGAATCTAAGAAGGGCAATGTATGACAAGATACAAAGCTATTCTTTTGCCAATATTGACAAATTCTCTAGCTCAGGATTAGTCACTCGTTTAACCACAGATATCACCAATGTACAAAACTCTTATCAGATGTGTATCCGAGTTTTGGTAAGAGCACCGATTATGTTGATTTCTGCCTTAGTGATGTCTTTCTATATCAATGCAGAGTTAGCATTGATTTTCTTGGGAGCAATTATATTCTTAAGTGCAATTCTGATTTACATTATGACACGTGCTCATGTACATTTTAAACAGACCTTTAAAAAGTATGATGACTTAAATGCAAGCGTACAAGAAAATCTTACCGGTATCCGTGTTGTGAAAGCATATGTAAGAGAAGATCATGAAACCACGAAGTTTCATAAAGCCTCCACTTCCTTGTATCAAGGATTTAGCAAAGCAGAAAAACTATTATTACTAAATACACCTGCTATGCAATTTACCATGTATACTTGTAACCTATTAATATCCTGGCTAGGTGCCCACCTGGTGTTAAAGGGTAGGATGGCAACAGGAGAATTGATGAGTTTGTTTACTTACACCGGTAACATCCTGATTAGCTTAATGATTTTATCCATGGTATTTGTTATGGTAGTTATGTCCAAGGCCTCCATGGAAAGAATTTATGAAGTATTAGAAGAAGAAAGCAGTTTAAGAAATTGTGCTAATCCAATTTTTGAAGTGCCTGATGGTTCCATTGAATTTGATCATGTAGATTTTTCATACAGTAACGACGAAAACAAACTGGTGCTTGAGAACATTAATCTAAAAATCAATGCTGGAGAAACCATAGGTATTATTGGTGGAACCGGTAGTGCAAAAAGTAGCTTGGTTCAGTTAATTCCTAGACTTTATGATATCACAAAAGGTTCCTTAAAAGTTGGTGGTATCAACGTCAAAGATTATGATATGGATACCCTACGTAATGAAGTATCCATGGTGTTACAAAAGAATGTCTTATTCTCTGGAACGATTAAAGAGAATCTTCGTTGGGGTAATAAGAATGCAAGCGATGAAGAAATCATAACTGCTTGCGAGCATGCACAAGCGAAAGAGTTCATAGAGACATTTCCTAAAAAGTATGATACCTATATTGAGCAGGGAGGTACCAATGTATCCGGTGGACAAAAGCAGAGACTTTGTATTGCTCGTGCACTGTTAAAGAAACCAAAGATTCTTATCTTTGATGACTCTACTAGTGCTGTTGACACCAAAACAGATGCAAAGATTAGAAAAGCCTTAAAAGAAGACATTCCTGGAACAACGAAACTTATTATAGCCCAAAGAATCTCCTCCATTGAAAATGCGGATAAAATCATTGTATTAAATGATGGAAAAATTGACGGTTTTGGTACCCATGACGAACTTCTAGCTAGCAACAATATCTACCGAGAAGTATATACATCACAAACGAAAGGAGCTGGTCAAGAAGATGAGTAATGAGAAAAATCAACAAAGTGACTTTAATAAAATACCTAAGAAAAAATTAAATAAAGACAATTTAAGTGTATTAAAACGTCTATTGATATATGTTTTAAAAGCAAATAAGCTAAAATCTATTGGAGTAGTTATCTTTATTCTTCTTAGTTCCGTTGTCAATGTAGCTGGAACCATTTTTATCAAGAATGTAATTGACGATTATATCCTACCATTTATTAATCAGGATGCTGTAAATTTTAGACCTTTGCTTGATGCAATCATTGTTATGGCCTTGGTTTATATGGTCGGTGTACTTTCCACCTTTTTATATAATCGAATTATGATCTACATCACCCAAGGAACCCTGAAACGGTTTCGAGATGATATGTTTGCCCATATGGAGAAATTACCACTCAGATTTTTTGATAGCAATCCTCATGGAGAGGTCATGAGTTTATATACCAATGATGTAGACACCTTAAGACAAATGATTTCTCAAAGTATGCCACAGTTACTATCCTCTATCATTACCATCGTTACAGTAGTTGTCTCTATGATTGTTTTAAATATCCCTCTAACCTTAATTGCACTCTTAATGGTCGTTGCCATGTTTTATATCATGAAAAAGATTGGCGGTATGAGTTCCATTAACTTTAGAAAACAACAAAAAGCTATCGGTACCCTAAACGGATATATTGAAGAAATGATAGAAGGTCAAAAAGTTGTTAAAGTGTTCTGTTATGAAGACGAAGCGAAGACGAGATTTAACACCTTAAATGAGGATTTGTTCGAAAGTGCAAACAATGCCAATAAATATGCCAATATCATGATGCCAATCATGGGCAATATAGGTTATATCAACTATGTTCTTACAGCAATGGTAGGTGCCGTGTTAGCAATCTATGGCTTTAACGGTTTTACAATCGGTGGTTTGGCAGCCTTTTTACAGTTAACAAGAATGTTCAACCAGCCTGTCACACAGATTTCACAACAGTTTAATTCCATTGTTATGGCTTTGGCTGGTGCTGAGCGAATCTTTCGCTTATTAGATGCTGTGCCTGAAGTAGATGAAGGTTATGTAACCTTAGTCAATGCTAAGGAAGATCCTGAGGGTAACATTACTGAAGTAAAGGATAGAACCGGTATCTGGGCATGGAAACATCCACATTCCGATGGTAGTGTAACATACACCAAACTCTTAGGCGATGTGGTCTTTGATCAGGTTGACTTTGGTTATAATGATGAAAAAATTGTACTTCATGATATTGAAATGTATGCAAGACCTGGTGAAAAAGTTGCCTTTGTAGGAGCAACCGGAGCCGGTAAAACTACCATTACCAATCTAATTAACCGTTTCTATGATATTCAGGATGGTAAGATACGATATGATGGTATTAATATTAATAAGATTAAGAAGGATGATTTAAGAAGAAGTTTAGGTATTGTTCTTCAGGATACTCATTTATTTACCGGGACCGTAGCAGATAATATCCGTTATGGTAAATTAGATGCTACTGATCAAGAAGTGTTTGCAGCTGCAAAGCTTGCCAACGCAGATCTATTTATCAAGCATTTACCTCAAGGTTATGATACGATGTTGACCGGTGATGGTGCGAACCTATCCCAGGGACAAAGACAATTACTTGCCATTGCAAGAGCTGCAATCGCAGATCCACCAGTACTAATCCTTGATGAAGCTACCTCCAGTATTGATACCAGAACCGAAGCCTTAGTGCAAGAGGGTATGGATAAGCTGATGGAAGGAAGAACCGTATTTGTAATCGCTCATCGTCTATCCACCATTAAGAATTCCGATGTTATTATGGTAATGGAACAAGGTAGAATTATCGAGCGCGGTAACCATATGTCTTTAATGAAGGAAAAAGGGAAATATTATCAACTTTACACAGGCGGCTTGGAGTTAGAATAGTTATTTTGATATAAATACCTTATTCATCCATGGCTATATGTAAACAAATCAATTGTAGATATATACTGCGAACCAATCATAGGCATATAGGGATTTTCATAATAAACATGTTGAGCCAGCAAGCTGTCTCACTTGTCATGAATAAAAAATACGAAGGCTCCATAATCAACATGGAACTTCGTATTTTTAATATATTGAATAATTTATAGTTTTCTCTTTATCTCTAATTTGATTTCTTTCTGTCTCTAGTTTGATTTCTCTCTGTCTCTAATTTGATTTCTCTCTGTCTCTAACATGATAAGACGCAAATTATCTCTTATTTTTTTCTACTTATCTTTACCAAGGAGTATATAAAAGTATATATCACTAACATAACAATTCCAGCAATAAAACCATACCCTTGTCCAGAAATCAACGGCATACTAAATAGAGCTGCAATCAAACAAATCAATACGATCAAAGATGAGTATGGAAACCAAGAAACTTTACATTTTCCTTTAGGGCACCCATACTTACTACGAAAACGAATGTGTGTTGCTACGATCATAGTATAAGTAAAAAGCACAGAAAAGCCTCCAGAGCTAATTAAGAAAAGGTACACCTTTGGTAAT
>JAEYWQ010000141.1 GCA_023428885.1 Bacillota bacterium | reverse complement strand
TAGCATAAGCTAGTAAGACCCCTTGAAGACGACAAGGTTGATAGGACAAAGGTGGAAGTGTGGTAACACATGTAGCTGATTGTTACTAATAGGTCGAGGGCTTAACCTAAATGGTTTGTTAAATAATTAAAAATATTTCAATGTGAAGTTTTGAGAGTACAATACATTCGCTATAACTTATTAATATAAACAAAATAAAAATGAAGCATGACTTGGTCATAGCTTCTTTTTTTGTTGCTAATTTGATGATACAAGAAAACATGTTTTTATTGATATCAAATGATGAGTTAGGATTGTTTGATATCTCTACAAATCAATTTATGGATAAAATACCTGGCGGTAATCCAAGAGGTTTTCTTAAAAACAAGCCTAACACAATAAAGGAGCTAAATAAAGTTGAGCTTGATGATTATGTCTATAATATTCATGATGGCAAATATGCATGTTTTACAGAAAGAAACTGGAATAGTCTTACATATATTGTACATGGGAATAGTCAATCGACCGAAATGGTAAAGACGAATTATCTTGGTTCTTTTCCATTGTATCATCAGGGAAAGATTTATTTCATAAGTGATCCTTCCTTTGTTAAGCTAGGAGAAAATGAAGGTTTTCGACAGATAGAAGAATATGCACTATATTCTTATAATATAGACAAAAAAGAGTTGGAACTTGTATTACAACCTCAAACTGAATTTTATATTCTGGAGAGAGATTAAAAAGTAAATAAGTAAAGAGCTGGTTTGTTAAATATTTCGAGTACAATCGATTATATATTGAATTATTTATATGAAGCTCAAAAAAGATGAAGCCAAAATTCTAAGCTTCATCTTTTTTGAGTTGTGTACATTTAAAAGAATTTACTTAAATAATATCTACTCTTTTGGAACTACACGTATCCATGTTTCTTCGTAATATTGTCCCTTATCGTTCTGATAATATAGTTCTAGTTCGTATCCATCCAGCTTTTTATAATTCGAGATTGGTAGCCAGTCGGTATAAACACGAGAAACTAAATGTTGAATAGCGGAGCTGGTTTCTTCAATGCTATGTGGTTCGTTGCTAAATACAGCCCATGTAGCAGCAGGTATCTTTACTATTTTATATCCCTCTGTGTTACATTGTTCTGTTTTCATAGCGCAAAGCATGTATGGAAATGTAGAGTCAATTGACTCGCGGTAGCCACAAACAGAATTCACGGGACCTAGACCAATCTGATTTCCACCTTTTATTCCTGTTGACATAGCCAATTTCTCAAGCTCTCCGTTATTCATTGCCTCTAACCAAAATGCAGGTATATCTGTTAGATTTGCACCATCATTCGTATCAAAAATTTTCTCAATACCATAAACCTCAAATTCTTCTTTTTGAATAATCTTGTAATTCATCTCACTATCTCCTTTTATGGTTATTTGAAAGGAAATACGTGGATAGGCCTTCATCGAAATTCCATGCCTGCGAGCTTGTGTTGGAGTAACCCCATGTAGGATTTGAAACGCTCTTGTAAACGCTTCTGGTGATTCATACCCATATTTCAGAGCAAGATCGACTACCTTTATTTCGCTGTTTTGAAGTTCGAATGCTGCTAGCGTCATTCTTCTTCGTCTTACATACTCAGCAAGCGGTATTTGAGCCATATAGGAAAACATTCTTTGAAAATGATAAAGAGAACAGCAGGCTGCTTGAGCAACCCGATTGTAATCTAACTTTTCTTCTAGATTATCCTCAATATAGCTGATTGCATGATTCATATGATCCAACCATTCCATCTTAACCTCTCCTTTCATAGTGATTGTATCAAACCCTATATGATTAGACCGTGCATTTTACATTCGATATTGCACGGTGTATTTGTGATATATATGATACAGTTTAAAACTGTTATATATAGATATTATACTTATGATGTTTATCATTAGCAATTACTTTTCCCCAATGTAAATCACGATTAATGACTTGAGTAAAGTTAACTATTTGACATAAAATTGCAGTTGTATTATGATTGAAATATCTTTTATCTAAAACCTAGCTTGGTGGATGAAAGAGTACTAATCAACATTAGAACAGTGAGGTGAAGAGATGACGTCTTCGATGATTCATTTATTAACAGCATATAAGTATGACCCTAAGTCGTCTGTGATGTTTCTGCTTGGTAATTTGATACCTGATTTTATAGTATCATGATAAACATATCTTTATCATATTGAGGGAGAACATAATGATAACTTCATTCTTATCTAAACAAGTGAATAAAAAAATGTATACTAATATACCAGTGAACGAACTACCTGGAACACATAAGAAATCTTTTATTTTGAGTTTTATGGGAGCAGATATTTGGTTTGAGCATTTGGATGGGATGTATTCTTATACTGATGAGGTTATTCAGAAATTTATAAAAGATCTACCTAACATTACAAAACCATCTGCTCCCTCCTTGGTATCAGTGAATCTAGATGAAACACTGGTTGATGAACGGTTAGTAGATATCATTGCAGATACATATATCATAAATACAAGATTTATTCATAAATTAGTGTTTGTTGGACTTAATAAGCATGCAAGGAAGATAATGATGAGAGCTTTTAAGAAACGAAATGGACAATATCAGTTTGCTATAAATTATGTCAATGATTTTGAAAAAGCAAAGGAATGGTTAGTTGCTGGATGAAGAAGTATGTTTCAATATAATATTAGAAGTATAGATATTATAGTAACTCTGTAAATGTTTAAGAATTTAGGAGAAAAAGTATGATTTTATCTGGATTAGAGATTAAGAAGAAACTAGGTAAGGAAATTGTGATTGAACCTTACAACGATAAACAGTTAAATCCAAATAGTTATAATCTCAGACTTCATAATGAATTATTGGTTTATGATGCTGATGTACTCGATATGAAGAAAGCGAATGCAATCAAAACCATAGTAATTCCAGAAGAGGGTTTAGTATTAGAGCCAAATAAGTTATATCTAGGAAGAACCGTAGAGTATACAAAGACTGATCGCTATGTTCCCATGCTGGAAGGCCGTTCATCGGTTGGCCGTCTAGGCTTGTTCATACATGTAACCGCTGGATTTGGTGATGTGGGCTTTCGTGGTTTCTGGACTTTAGAAATCTTTTGTGTCCAACCAATTAGGATTTATCCGAATGTGGAATTGTGCCAGATTTATTACCATTCCATTGAAGGGGAATACGATCAGTATACAAGTGGCAAATATCAGAATAACCAAGGAATTCAACCAAGCTTACTTTATAAAGATTTTGAATAAGGTTATGGGAAATTTAATAAAATAGGGTAACTATGAATTTACGAAGAAAGAAAGGAAGTAATAACTATGCATATGTGGGAGTACAAAACGGTAGAGTTTGAAACAACAGGATTTATGGGAGGAAAACTTGATATTCATACCTTTAATCAGACCTTGAATGAACTCGGAAGAGATGGTTGGGAATTAGTAAGCTGTTTCGATACAAACCAGTCTCAAGGCGCTAGCCGATTGGTGATAGCTGTCTTTAAGAGAGCTATGTAAACCTATCCATTTTCCTCAGGCTGAAAGGACTTTATAATGAAAATTGTTGGTTTCTATCCAAGTTGGTCAGGAGATTGCATCGATATACTCTGTTTGGATCAACTTACACATATAAACTATGCGTTCGCGATTCCTTCCAAAGATGGAAGATTATTACCGATGGATAATCCTGAGTTAATGAAACGATTGATAGTTTATGCTCATGATAGGTGTATCAAAGTTGCTTTGTCAGTTGGTGGTTGGTCCTATCAGGGAGTTCCACTTGAGCAAACATTTGCTGAAGCGACTGAAAGCGAGGGAAAAAGGATATTGCTAGTAAATAGCATTATGAACGTAGTAAAGAAATGCGGATTTGACGGAGTTGATATGGATTGGGAATATCCTAGGCCAGGGATTAACGCTTTACAATATGAAAAATTTATGACCTTACTTCGTGCAGTGTTATCTTGTAACAACAAGTTCCTATCGACCTCCGTAATAGCCTATGATCCAAGCGTTGCAAGCGGTCAGACAGATAAAGTGTTACATATTGTGGACTGGATCAATATTATGGCTTATGATAGCGAGGATGAATCAGGACACGCCAGTATATCCTTAGCAAATCAAAGCTTACATTATTGGATTCATGAAAGAAATGTTCCAAGTCATAAGGTTGTGCTAGGACTTCCTTTTTATTCAAGACCTTCTTATCTAACATTTTGTGAAATCGTAGATTACAATAGAGAAGCTGCTAAGGTCGATCAATTCTTAATCAACGGCGTGGTGGAAAACTACAATGGAATGAACACGATTGCCACAAAGACAAAGTGGGCAAAAGAACATATCGCTGGAGTTATGATTTGGGAGCTTACACAAGATACACGAATATTAGAATATAGTTTATTGAATACGATATACCAAACGGTCAATATGGAGTAAGTTGTACCCTGATACTATGACAGAACTATGAATCAGTCATATATCAGGGTATGTTGTTTTTATAGTATTTACGGAATTTTAAGGGTGAAACTTCCATATAGTTTTTAAAGACACGCTCAAAATATGTTATGCTTTCGAAACCAAGCATTTCAGATATCTTAGAGATGTTATGATCGCTATGAATGAGTAGATACTGTGCTTTTTGAAGACGATGTATAGCGATATATTCAATAATTGTAAAGCCAGTTACTTCTTTAAAGATTCGACTTAAGTAGCATTTACTTACATAAAAATGTGCTGCCAATGAATCTAAGGAGAGCTGAGAAGTACAATGATTAATAATATAAGTTGCAACTTCATCCACTTTTCGGTGTTTTGCTGTCGTTCCTTTAGACAGTGAGGGTACTAGTGTTGATTCCATGTGGCAACGAAGGGCATAGATGATTAATTGAGCTAAGGAAATCATTACGCTTATTTCATATCCTACGGATTTTTTACTTAACTCATCCATTATCTGAAAGAGTAATTTCTCTACATATTCCTGTCCTTTTTCATCTAATTGTAAAATCCCACTGTGAGATTGAAAGAAATCGTTGAAATCTAAGTTTCCAAAGCTAGAAAGAAAGGAGGAGAAAGGTTCTTTTTTCATTTCAATTAAGATACGGTCATGATAGGAGTTACCTGCCTGTCCTGTCTTATGGATTTTACCACGATTGACAAATACAAGACTCCCTTTCTTTACATGATAGGTTTGCTGTTCAATGAAATAGTAACGCTCTCCTTCTAACAAATAATAGATTTCATATTCTTCATGATAATGTTTGCTTGGCATGCTGTATTCATGGTCTCGGATGATTCGATCAATGGTGATCCCATTACAAGTTTCTTCAAAAACGATTTGCTTCATATACAACTCCAGTCTTTTGTATCATATTGTTTGAAAATTAAGAAATCTAGGCAAGAAATCATAAGATTATTATACTATGTTTTAGTATAATGTCTATATTGAATTGAGTTTGAAAAGCTAAGTCTTAATTGAACCAGAGTTCACATTCAAACAGAGATGTAATAGTTGAAGGAGAAGTTAATATGAAGTATCGTAACAAAAACGTGAGTGATCTAAAAATAGCATATATCGGAGGAGGCTCAAGAGGCTGGGCCTGGGGATTCATGGCTGACCTGGCAATGGAAGCAGCGCTTAGTGGAACCGTTAGTTTGTATGATATAGATGTACAAGCCGCTAAAAATAATGAATTCATAGGAAATAGTCTAAACGGTCGTCCGGAAGCAAAGTCCAAATGGAAGTATGAGACAGCATCCTCCTTAAAGGTAGCCTTAACGGATGCTGATTTTGTAATCATCTCCATACTGCCAGGAACCTTTCAAGAGATGGCCTCCGATGTTCATCTTCCAGAGCGCTTAGGAATCTATCAGTCCGTAGGGGATACGGCTGGTCCAGGTGGAATGATACGTGCATTAAGAACCATTCCTATGTTTGTAGAGATAGCAAAAGCGATTAAAGCTTACGCTCCGAATGCTTGGGTGATTAACTATACCAACCCAATGACTTTATGTATAAAAACCTTATATCACGTTTTCCCTAAGATTAAGGCCTTTGGCTGCTGTCATGAAGTTTTTGGGACACAGAAGGTCCTTCAGGGAATCTTAGAGAAGTCACAAGGACTTGAGGATGTGAAGCGAAGTGATATTCATGTTAATGTATTAGGAATCAACCATTTTACCTGGTTTGACCATGCATCCTACCAAGGGATGGATTTAAT
>JAEYWQ010000096.1 GCA_023428885.1 Bacillota bacterium | reverse complement strand
ATTCTAACACAGCGTATACATCTTGTCAACCCTTAATTTATAAGGTTTTATATGGCATAAATTGTTTATACAATTATCATACTCTTTCGAGCAGCTTAGTTAGTGTACCACCCCAAAAAGTAAAAGTCAACCCCTAATTTGACCTTTTTTTCAAACCGTAAGAAACACTCTTTCGGTTAGCGTGTGCGTTCGCATATATGCAAGCAAGCTTGTGATAATATGCGGACAGTTTTGCTGTCCTCCTGTCATCTGACCATCTTGCTTTCGCGCAAACAAGATGAGTCAACAAGCTGCCTCACTTGTGATGAATTAAAATAGTTCATCTAGCAAAATATAATATCTTATCTTAAATTCATCAGGTTCTATACCAAGTTCATCAAATAATAACTTCCTATAATATTCGAATTCCTCAACGATACCTACACATGAAAGATTATATTTTAAGGAACGAACACAAAGTGCGATATCTTGATACCGATCTGCAACCCCACAATTTCCAAGATCAATATAAGCAATTTGATCTGATTCTGTTATGAATATGTTTGGAAGACAATAATCACCATGTGATATTACCAGATCATCCTCTGGTGCATTTTGAATTAAGTAATTGTACAATTCTAATACAGAAGCGAATCCATTCTCACCAATCGTATCTTCTTCCATATGTTCTATAAGAATATTCCCATGATCAATACGTTCTTTCGCTAGTTCTAGCTTAATCGAATGAGACATATCACGAGAGAACTGGCTAATAGGGATAGACCACAAGTTCTTTAATCCCTTTGCTAAACAGCGAACCAACCTTTGGGGATTATTCACAAACTCCTCACTGCAAGACATGGTACCCTTCATCTTACTCATCAATAAATAGCTTACCTTATCCCGTTCCAATGATACAATAACTTCAGGTACAATTAAATAATTGTGCAACCATGACATCACTTGGTGTTCATTCCTGGAGGATCTACTCACAGCTTCAACCTTAAGTACCATATCGTTCTCAAACATCAGAATTTTCGAGCCAGAGCAACCAATGTTCTCTTCTTGAAAGGGTATGTCTTCAATTATTTCTCTTATTTCCAATGGTAGCTGTTTCATGTATTGTTTCGTAACAGTAAATTGTCCTGCATAGGAAGTAGATCGAATCTCTTCAACTGCTTTAGCTACAAACTCATCCATCTCCTCTTCAGTTAAATACATATTCTCAAAATTATTACCATGAGGAGCAGCATTATAAAAACTAGTTATGTATTCTAACCGTTGCGCAAAGGCATTCTTCGAGAATTCATCCATATATATGTTCTGAAATCCCTTTGCCTTTTCATACTCACGGTAAGCATGAAAGTCAGGATGATTCTTAAGGTATAAATGATCCAGGTCATACCAATTCTTCTTCACCTTCCATATAAATTGTTGGTCTTCTATAAATTCCTTCTCATAACGTTTCTTTATGGGAGATAGAATCTCACGACTCCACAATACGTCCGTAACTAAATGAATATAGTAGCCTAGATAAAAGGAAAATTCCTCTCTGGTATGAGACCTTCCTCTTAGATATTTGTTTGCAAACTTCTCTGGATATTCCCAATCTTTATAATTGGAATCACTCTTAAAGTGAGATAGCTCTTTATCTGGCGTAAAAATTGTCCAATCCTCATTCGGTATACCACAGTCAGGCGCCAGCGAACCCACAAAAAACATCTGACTTCTTAAATCATAAAATTCTCCATATAAACAATCCGCCACACGTAAATGAACCAACCAAGTAGCCATAGCCTAATATTCCTTTCCTTTAACTAATTAAACTCTATTCAAATAAGTATACCATAAAGCCGTCATTTTACCTATCCTTACTAATGGTTCGATTTAATGTGTGCATCTTTGCACAATTTTATGCAAAATATTATATTTATGCACTATTTAGTAACATATTAGTCATGCATATTGCAACATATCTTGTAATCAACTAATTCACTTAATTTGTGCTTTTTTGTTTATAATTTACATTATTATTTATTGTTCTCCTTGAGATAATAATTCACTTTGTCAGTATTGACGATGAAAGCCTTAGATTTTCCTTGACATCATAGAGTTTTCGCCATATTATATAACTAATAAAGATAGATTGTTCTTATATTTTTATTACTTTACTATTTTATTTTATTAACTAATAAAGTAAATAAATGCTCCATTACATTGTATTGATAATTTAAGAGAAAGGGAATATTATGACGTTTATTGATTTGAAATGCCAAATTGTTGCATCCAAGCATACTCTGACTTGCAATCGCAATGAACAGCTGTTAGCTCAGTACTGTTTTGAACCTTCAGAGGTGGCCTCAAACTATCTGCTTTATGTGCAATTATACGAAGAGATGAATGTAACATTTCCTTGGAGTATTGAGCATCATGAGATTGACAGTTATCTTTTCCTTTATTGCAATCATGGTTGTGCACAAATAGTTTGGAACAATCAGACTTACGAATTAAATGAACATAACTTTCTTTTTCTAGACTGTAATTCTACATTTCAATTAGAAATAACACATTGCACCTGGTCGTACGAAGCTCTTTACATCAACGGTAATGGAATCAAAAAATTTTATGATATGTTTCTTAGTGATGGCATACCAATCTGCCTAGATGATTCTAACAAACAGATCAAGAGCTTACTACGTAAGTTAAATATAAAAAAAGAAAAAAACAACAGCATACGTGAATTATTGCAATCGCAAACAATCAATGAACTACTTACATATGCTGTCATCTTAAAATTACAAAAGACTCAGAATACTTTTGAAGTTCCTGATTATATAGTAAAAATGAAAAATATGTTAGACCATCGATATACAGAAAATCACACTTTAGATTCAATTGCCAGCGAAATTAATTATAATAAGTTTAAATTAGCGAAGGATTTTAAGTTATATACAACATATTCGCCAATTGATTACCTCATCCGCATTCGTATCGAAGCAGCAAAAGAATTATTAGAGGATACAAGATTAAGTATAAGCGAAGTCGGCTATAAAGTAGGAATCGAAAACACTCCTCACTTTATCAATCTTTTTAAGAAAATCACTGGTACAACACCTAACCGTTATCGCATACATACGAACTGTAACATTGTGTAGAACATTACTATTTACAAGCATAAAAAAACGAGCTCTGATTTGATTTTCAGAGCTCGTTTTTTATAGCTTCACTTCTAACTATCCTTATTCTATATTTCTTTCACGCTATCCTTAACTATGATCTTTCCAACCGTTATCTTTAGTCCAGGACTATAATTTTTATTATTAATCTTTTTAATCAGACGTTCTGCACTTGCCTTTGCCATTCCATCCATATCAACTTCATAGGTTGTAATTCTTGGATTTGATATCTCAGATAGGATATAGTTATCAAACCCTACTACAGATACATCTTCAGGAACACGATATCCTTTTTCTTTTAAGGCAGATATAATCTCATAAGCTGTCGAATCACAATTGCATGCAAAGGCTGTCGGCATCTTCTCAGGTAAGACTATTTTCAAAACACCAGTATCCAAGTCACGATCTGGTACTATCATATCCTCTCTTACCTGTATACCCTTTTCAAGCATGGCACGTGAGTAACCAAAATAACGATCGCTAATGCTTGAAGTTGCTGATATGGTTCCAACAAAATGAATATTACGATGTCCCATGTTAAGTAAGTAATTTGTCACCATATACATCCCATAGTAACCATCAGATATAATAGCATCACAGCCATAATATGAATTATAAGCATCAAGAAAAATTACAGGAATCGATTCTTCTTCATAGATATGCTTCATATAATCAGGTTTTACTTGTCCCATCACAATCAAACCATCGACTTTGTTATCATTGACTATGCGTGGCAAAGATAAAGCATCTTCATCCTCGCTTTTTAATATCTCTAAGATACCATAATACCCATAAAAGGTGAGCCAATTAATTACTCTTTCATACATATCCCAATAAAAAGAATACTTCTGATCTACAAATCGGCCCGGAATCATAATTCCAATATTACCAGTTTTACTTCCCTTTCGAATTGCGCCTGGTGTCTTTGGACGATACCCCATCTCCATAGCCAACTTCTTAATTTTGCGGCGAAGTTCATCACTTACCCCTTCTTTATCTGCAAGAGCTTTTGATACAGTGACGTTACTTACCCCCATTTTATTCGCAATATCTGCTAAGCGAACACTCTTTGCCATCCTGTCCTCCCTAAACCAGACCCCTAACTCAATCCTAGTTTTAAGTTAAAATTTGTTTATTAACTTAATTATATTAAGAATAGACTACATTTGTCAATGCGAAATTTATAGTGACCAGGAGACAGGTTAGCTGTCCCAATGTCATCTGATCACTTTACTTTTTAAAAAAGAGTGTCCACATAGCAGACACTCTCGCACTTATTTCTGATTTATATAGTTTATCAAACCTTCGGCCTTTATAATATTTTGCATAAATTCAGGAAAAGCCTGACCTTGATATTGAGTATTTTTAGTTAAATCATAAATCATTCCGCTGTCAAAGTCGATTTCCACTTCATCACCAGCTTCGATTGCTTTTGCAGCTTCTGGGCATTCTATGATTGGTAAACCAATGTTAATTGCATTTCGGTAGAAAATTCTAGCAAAGGTTTCTGCAATTACACAGCTAATACCAGATGCCTTAATTGCAATCGGTGCATGTTCCCTAGAAGAACCACAACCAAAATTCTTATTAGCAACCATAATATCACCTGGTTTCACACGTTTTACGAAATCTTTATCAATATCCTCCATACACTTTTTTGCTAATTCTGCTGGATCGGAAGAATTCAGATATCTTGCCGGAATTATTACATCCGTATCAACATTATCACCATATTTGTGAACGATTCCTTTTGCTTTCATCTAAACAGTCTCCTTTCCTACAATCCTAATTCTGATGGCTCGCTAATCTTGCCAGTGATTGCACTCGCTGCCGCTACAGCAGGACTTGCAAGATAAACTTCAGACTCTACATGGCCCATACGTCCAACAAAGTTACGATTTGTTGTAGAAACGGCACGTTCACCAGCTGCTAAGATTCCCATATGTCCTCCAAGACATGGCCCACAGGTTGGAGTACTTACAACAGCACCTGCTTTTACAAAGGTCTGGATTAATCCTTCTTCAATTGCTTGAAGATAGATTGCTTGAGTTGCCGGGAACACAATCACACGCATACCCTTAGCAACCTTCCTTCCTTCAAATACCGCTGCTGCTGCACGTAAGTCACCGATACGTCCGTTCGTACAAGATCCAATCACTACCTGATCAATCTTAATATCACCAGCCTCTTTCACAGTCTTCGTGTTTTCTGGAAGGTGAGGAAATGCAACCGTAGTCTCTAATTGGGATAAATCAATGGTATAGCTTTCATCATATACAGCATCTTCATCTGCTTCATAGATCTTATAAGGTTTGGTGGAATGTTCTTTCATATAGGCAATTGTCGTTTCATCAACAGGAAAGATACCATTCTTTGCACCAGCCTCGATGGCCATATTAGCAACCGTAAAACGATCATCCATGGAAAGAGATTTAATACCATCTCCTACAAATTCCATCGATTTATAAAGTGCTCCATCCACACCAATCATACCAATGATATGTAGAATTAAGTCCTTACCACTTACCCATTTTTTCATCTTTCCAGTTAAATTGAATTTGATTGCAGACGGGACTTTAAACCAGGCTTTTCCTGTGATCATACCAGCACCCATATCCGTGCTGCCAACACCAGTAGAGAATGCTCCAAGTGCTCCATAAGTACAAGTGTGGGAATCTGCACCAATGCAGGTTTCTCCAGCTACAATTAATCCCTTTTCAGGTAATAATGCATGCTCAATTCCCATCTCGCCAATCTCAAAATAATTTGTTATGTCATGATCCTGTGCAAATTCACGCAAACATTTGCAGTGCTCGGCAGACTTTATATCCTTGTTTGGTGTAAAGTGATCTGGAACTAATGCAATCTTATCCTTATCAAAAACTGTTTTCTTATTTAAACGTTCTACTTCATGAATAGCAACTGGCCCAGTAATATCATTAGCCAACACCAAATCCAAATCCGCTTCAATCAATTGACCAGCAGCCACATAATCCAAGCCAGCATGTGCTGCAAGGATCTTTTGCGTCATAGTCATACCCATATTGTAATTCCTCCTATAATGAATTAACTATTATATTAACAAATATGAAGTATCCGATAAAACTAAATGTTGAAAGAGCAAACCAAAGCATAGGAAACTTATCAAACTTCTTTTGAACCATTCTATTTTGAATATTCATAATTCTCCTAAAAAACGAGGCCATGCAAATTCCAAATACCGCCATATATGACAATGGAACAACAAAAAATAAAAGATTAACGCCTACAACCAATGTTGATTCAATAAATTGTGGTCCATTCGTCCCTTCCATATTCGCAGCCCCGAACATACCTAAGAAAAACATAGATGTCAGAATAATATTTGCAATTGATAAGTTTTTAATATAGCGCTCCATAACTACCTCCAAAAAATTAGTAGTTTTATCATACCATATTTCGTTACATTTTACGAGTTTCTTTTACGCTAATCTACTTCATCAGACTATCATTCATTTATTGTACAACTATAGCACGGATGCAATGAGATCACCCATCTCTTTGGTTCCAACCAAAGTACAACCTTCTGACATGATATCAATGGTACGTACTCCCTGATCAAGTACCTTCTTCACTGCTTCTTCCATAGCATCTGCTTCTCTTTCCAAATCAAAAGAGTAACGTAGCATCATAGCTGCAGATAATATTGTAGCAATTGGATTTGCTTTATTCATACCAGCAATGTCAGGTGCAGAACCGTGACTCGGCTCATATAAACCAAGTTTTGTATCTCCTAAACTAGCAGAAGCTAACATACCAATGGAACCTGTAACCATACTAGCTTCATCTGATAGAATATCGCCAAACATATTCTCAGTTAAGACAACATCAAATTGCTTCGGATCTTTCACTAGCTGCATTGCACAATTGTCCACTAGCATATCGGATAGCTCCACATCAGGGTATTCAGCTGCAACTTCTTTCACAACCTGTCTCCAAAGTCTAGAGGTATCAAGAACATTTGCCTTATCAACGCTACAGACTTTTTTATTACGCTTTCTTGCAACATCAAAAGCCCAACGTGCAATTCTCTTAATCTCATTCTCATCATATGGCATGGTATCAATGGCTTTACGAACACCATTCTCTGTTGTCGTTTTTCGTTCACCAAAATACACTCCACCAGTTAACTCCCGAACTACAACAAAATCAAAACCATCACCAATAATTTCATCTTTCAAAGGACAGGCCTTTTTTAATTGCTTAAATAGTACAGCTGGTCTTAGATTACAAAACAGATTAAGGCCTTTACGTATCGCTAGAAGTCCTGCTTCTGGTCGAAGATGAGGTGGTAGACTATACCAATTCGATTGACCTACATTACCTCCAACCGCACCTAGGAGCACCGAATCACTTTTCTTTGCTGTTTCTAGGGCTTCCTCGGTTAATGGAACACCTGTTGCATCAATGGATGCACCACCCATTAAAACTTCAGTATAGACAAAAGTGTGTCCATACTTTTCTCCGGTCTTATCTAGAACCTTTTTTGCTTCCGTTACAATCTCAGGACCAATTCCATCTCCTGAAATTACTGCAATATTATAGTTCATACCTAATGTCCTTTCTTAATGAAATAATACCTAAATCCATTCAGAACATCACGCTATCGCGCGCAAAACGGATGTATATTGTAGAAACATCTTATCACAAAGTTAGCTATAAATAAAATACATAATATTAATAATAATTATAACTTATTTTTATATCTGATTAGAGTGTTAAAAGCCATTTCAATAAAGTACATCGGCAATTTACACAAAGTAGAAGAACGAATGCGCCTATGGAAATGCATTAGATGTTCTTTTATCTTATAAGTTGGGTTATATCATAAAACAGATCTGTCTGAGCGTAGCGAGTTATCTGTTTTATGATATGTTAACGCAAATTATAAGATAATTAGAACATCTTAGCATTGTAATCGAAGCATGAGTCTTTTGGCTTTGTGTAAATTGCCATCACACAGTGCAATATGGCTTTTGACACTCTAATCAAGTGCCGCTACCTTTTCCATCTCCTGCATAAACTTTTGCAGAGACTCTTGGGCCAATCGCTCCTTTTTATAAGCAAAGCCGACTTCTCTCTTTGCAATACGTTTTGGCAAACTCACTTCCACCAGAGTATTATTCTTAAGTTCTTCTTCTACGAATTCCTTAATAACACAGGCAATTCCCAATCCAGTCTTAGCAAATTCGATTAACAAATCCATGCTACTTACCTCAAGCACCTGCTCTGTTCTTATGCCAAGAGCAGTAAAATAATTCTCGATATAGACACGGGTTATATTCTTCTCATCCAAAAGCATAAGATTTCCACGTTCTAACAGCTCTTGATTGGAAAGCTTCTCACCTTCACGAATCACTAAGTTTTCCAGATAAGAAGGTGTCGCGATGAATACATCTTCAATTTCATCAAACTTACTAAATTCCAAACCACGCAAATTGTCTGGCTTTCCGATCAAACCAACATCCAACTTGCCATCCTCTAATAAGCCAAGCGTCTGAAAGGTGGATTGACATTGGATTGTAAATCGAATATGAGGGTTCTCCTGCACGAAATGATTCAAATGAGGAAGCAAAATATATTTACACAAGGTTGTACTTACACCAATGCGAATATGCCCAATTCCCAAACGGTGGATACGCTTCATCATATCCTCACCTTCTCTTAAGGTATCAAAGGCAACTCTTGTATAATTGTAGAGTTGCTTTCCTTCTTCCGTTAGTCTTACTCCACGAGAATTACGTGTAAATAAGGAAACCGACATACTCTGCTCTAATTTTGCAATTGCCTTACTGATTGCTGGTTGACTAATGTAAAGTTCTTTCGCCGCCACTGATATGTTCTCTGTTTTTGCAACCGTGTTAAAGATACGGTAGGCGGATAGTGAAAAATCAACTTCCATGCTTTTGTCCTCCTAATATACAAATAACTTTTCTCATTCATCTTTATTTTTCTTCCATAAATTTTTGTAATTCTCAAACGCTGTTGGAAGAGAATACTTTTCATTCAATTCTTCCTTGTCTGCCCATACCAAATTCTCAAAGGGTAGATTCTCTTTTGATTTTAACCGAAGATAGTAACCCACCATATGCCACTCTTTATGAGTAAAGATATGCTTCGCACTACTAATTTTATCTATCTGCTCACACTCCAAATTCCATTGAAGAACATCCTCTTCCAGCTTCTCGTAGGATATCGTCTCAGGTAGGTTAGGCAATTCCCAAAGTCCATGTAAGAGTCCCTTTTCTACCCTCTTTCGAATTGCATATTTTCCCTCATACTCTATCACTAAAACTGTCTTAGGCTCAATTACTCTCCCCTTTTTCTTAGGTTTCACAGGAATTTGCTCCGTTAAGTCTTTCTTAAATGCTTTACACAGATGCATTACTGGGCATTTGTCACACAAGGGTTTACCATTAGGTATACAAACTGTTGCCCCTAACTCCATGATTGCCTGATTAAAATCCCCTGGTCTATGTTTCGGCATAATCTCTCGCAAATCATTTTCTAATTCTTTTTTCACCTTATCTTTTGTAATATCATCCATACTAGCAGCAATACGTTTCATAACGCGAAGAACATTTCCATCCACTGCTGGCTGTGGAATCCCAAAAGCAATGGATGATATAGCACCTGCTGTATAAGACCCAATCCCAGGCAAGGTT
>JAEYWQ010000095.1 GCA_023428885.1 Bacillota bacterium | reverse complement strand
TGTTGTCTATGATTTCATATATTCCATTCAAAGGTTCTTTTTGTGTACTCTTTTTTTCTTAAACAGAACATGCAGTCTAGATGTGAGCCTTGAAAATCAAAAGAAACAAATAAATGTAAAGATGATATTCGAGAATCTCTTTTTATTGGTGCGTTTCGCAATTACCTAATATATCTATATTTATGCAAGTAACCAAGAAGCTACTCAATCCTTATATAGTTATGCAAGCAAGCAAGAAGTTACTCGATCTTAATATATTTATCAGCTTCAATCGCCTTCAATTCTTTCTTAGGAATGGTCAAAGAAAGAACTCCATTATCAAATCTAGCACTAATATCCTCTTCGGTGATATTCTCACCTACATAAAAGGATCTGCTGCACTGACCAAAATATCGTTCTCTACGAATATAGCGATCAGCTTTATCATTCTCTTCATTGCTTTGATTCTTTTCAGCCGTAATGGTTAAATAACCATCCTTCAATTTAGCTTTCACATCTTCTTTACTAATACCTGGCAGCTCTAAATCTACTAGATAATAGCCTTCTTTTTCTCTAACATCTGCCTTCATCATTCCACTCTCAAAGGAAGACATTGTTGGGAAACTCTTATCGTCCCAAAATGAATCCAGAGAAAAATTCTTCTTCCAATTACTGAAAAAACTATCAAACAAATTATCATTCCAAATACTTGGCATCATCATAACAATTCCTCCTTACATATGCTATATATACGCAAGTATCTCAATTTACTGCGTCTCTATGAATGATTCAAGACCACCATTAACGCTACTCGCGTAAATCAACTTATATTATAGTTACCATATCATATAAATTAAGGCCTTATTTATATGTTCTATAATATATATAACACATATTGTTAGCACTGTCAAGAGGTGAGTGCTAATTTTTTTATTTTATCCCCAAAGCTTTCTCTACTTCAGCATCAGGGCTAACAATATATTCAAATTCTATTGAACAAACTTTAGAATCCTCGCCCTCGCCATCCGTCCATATGCTAACATAATAGACATCCTTGTTCTCGTAAGAAGGGCGATAATAGAAATTAGTATTAGCAAGAGAACTCTGTCCAAATCGTAAAGCTTTCCACTCTGTGGATGGAACCATGATAGTTCTAAGTTCTCCTATGGTATCGCCCATGCAGAAATCACCAATCAGAGGAAGGGGATCTATCGTCGGACCATTCTCTAGCTGTTTCCAGCTATCAACCCCAACAAATTGGGCAGGAGAATTCCCTCCAAGTAACCCATCTTCTGAAATTATGATGAAATCAAAACGACATCTGGATTTTCCAAAGGTAGCTGTTACATGACCCGGAGACTTTTCGAATAGAGTAATCTGCGTACACATTTTGCAAATATCATAAAATGGCATATAGAGCATACTCATAATCGTTCTATTTCCTTGGCTATCAAAATCACCATAGGTGCCAGGGCTTTTTAGCACAGTTTGCAGGCATGGATTAGCATATTCGCTCTCTTTATCGGTGTATCTATATTCCATATCACTAATAAATAATGTTTCCTTAACTATCTTGATATTCGCCCCCCTATATTTAACTCTTACTGGCCGAAGGACTACTCCATTGCTTGTTTTGTCTGCAATGACTACAGTCATATAGATATCCCTATGATCTTGAAAACTCTGATTATCCGTTGTATTTTTCATTCTCAGACCTTCATACCAATCATTAGCTGCAGCTAGTACATAATACACCATTTCACTTTCTTTATCGCCATCTAAATCAGCCTCACCAAGACTATATGCTCCACCACGACGATCGAAATATCTCTCTACAGCTTCAAAGATATCCTCTGAGTCCCCTTCGATCTTAATATTTAACAGATTAGGACTATCCATTTTCACTGTGTTATCATAATCATATTCTAGTCCATCCAGTTCTTTGATCTCCTCCCATCTACTTCCTGTCCATTGGTGATAATGGGACTCCATGTAATCAAGTGTTGAATAATTTTCATTCCAAAGGATAGTATCATAACCCTTCATAGTACAGAAATCTGAACCTTGAGCAGCTCCAGTAGGAGTAAATCCCCAATATAGTTTATACTCATAATTTGAGTCCGCTATGAATTGTGTACGTCCCATATTTCTTTCATCGGTAACGGCACTAATTAACAATTCATTGCATCCATCTTTGTCTGCATCAGTTAACATGTATTTAAAGTCAGAAACCACCTGATCCCTAAAACTCCATAAAATAAAAGAATACTCAATATCGCTAATACTACCCGTGTAAGTACTTATATCGCTAGTAACGCCAGAAAGAAAACTTTTATCACTAGTACCGTCAGTTAAAAAACTTTTATCACTAGTACTTCCTGTATTAGGACTTTTATCACTAGCTTTATGCTCTTCTTTGTTTAAATTAGAAATCACATTTTCCAAAATCTTATTTGAACAAGCAGAAAATAAAAAAATAGCAAGTAAAATCATAAATACAATTCCAATATAATTTTTTTTCTTCATATTCATATCACCCCATTCTACATTATGTTCATTCTGCAAATGCTTATTATGTATAACCATTCGTACAAGCTGTTGATTCCAAAATATATAATTGCTTGATGCCTATTCACTAAGCACATGATAGATAAAGCATACAATCATTAACCAATAGCCAATAAACAGTTTATTCGATTATGGTAGCTATAGAATATCACATTGTACTTGTTATAATTTGTCATTATATGTATTCCCAAAGAGACTTAATATTTTTTCTATCTATTGCTTCTTTTATATTAATATGGAAATGTCATTTTAGTTTTGTTAAAATCATACTGTCTGTATCTCTATTTGTTATATTTGTGATCACTGCTTACCGATAACACAATAACTATAAGCCACACTTACTTGTCTTAGAGTGGTAGAATTTGACAGGCTGAAATCAAACAAACTTGTTGTCAACTTTCTATATCATATCTTAGAAAATTCAATAAAAATAAGCTAACAAGTTGATTACAATTTACAAGGAGGAGTTTTGAAATGGCATTTGATTATAAAAAAGAATATAAGGAATTCTATCTACCACCTGCAAAGCCAGTGATTGTCAATATTTCAACAATGAACTACATTGCAGTACGAGGTATGGGAAACCCTAACGAAGAAGATGGAGCCTATCATAAATCGCTCTCTATTCTCTACTCCATCGCCTATACCATTAGAATGAGTTACAAAGGAGCACATAAAATTAATGGCTTCTTCGAATATGTGGTGCCACCGCTAGAAGGATTCTGGTGGCAGGATGATATTAAAGGTGTAGATTACAGCCGCAAAGATAAGTTTCACTGGATTTCACTTCTTCGACTTCCTGACTTTGTAACACAGGCTGACTTTACCTGGGCTGTAGGAGAAGCCACAAGAAAAAAGAATATCGATTGTTCCTTAGCTGAATTTCTGACCATCGAGGAAGGACTCTGTATCCAAATTATGCACTTGGGTTCCTATGATGATGAACCGGCTACGGTAGCAAAGATGGATGAATACTTAAATCAGCATGGGTATACGAATGATTTCTCTGATAAGAGAATGCATCATGAAATCTATCTTAGTGATCCACGTAAAACAGATCCAGCAAAATGTAAGACAGTAATACGACATCCAGTGAAAAAGATTTAATATATAGGGAATTCTCATGCTGTCAAAAACTTTTTACACTATAATAATATGGTTGGAAAACTCATTTGATAGAAATAAATTAGTAGTTATCCTATCATTGACTCAGGTCAAGAGAGTAACAACTTGGAAGGAGGAGATCAATCTTGGAACTAAATACTCAGATTAAAAAATACCGTACCGAGCTGCATTTATCCCAAGAAGAATTAGCAGAAAAAGTCTATGTGACCAGACAAACAATTTCTAATTGGGAAAACAATAAAAACTATCCGGATATCCATAGTCTTTTATTACTCAGCACAGTATTTCAAATATCTCTTGATCAACTAATCAAAGGAGATATCGACATTATGAGAGAAGAAATGAAAGAAACAGATCGTCAACAGTTTTATCATTATGGAAAGATTCTAACAATATTATTAGTAGTAACTATTATCTCGTTCGTGCCACTCGTAGTATTTTTAAAGGCATATGGTCTTATCCTATCATGCATCCTATTCATTGTAACATTTATGCTATCCTTAAAAGTTGAAAAATTAAAGAAGGAGAATAATATGCAAACCTATAAAGAGATAATCGCTTTCACAGAAGGGAAACGCTTAGATGAGATAGAAAAGCACCAAGAATATGGGAAAGGACCTTATCAGAAGTTTTTACTAATGGTGGGAAGCGGATTGATTACACTTATTATTTGTGTCGTATTGTTTTGGATATTGAAACCATTCCTATAAAAGAGAAAGCTCTCACCAGCCTCTTTAGGCTGTTGAGAGCTTTCTTCTTACCCTCATCTTCATTAAGGCTTTCTTCCAAATATTTATCTAGCAATTCTGTATAAGCAGAATTGCTCTAAATTACAAATCATCTTTTTTATTCAACCTCTACAACAGGACCCATTTCTTAAACAATCTAATTTATAGCTTCTATAGTTTAGCGGAAGCGAACTTTGTCATCTCTTCCATCTTCTTTTCAAATATCTCCGCCGGAACCAGGGCGTAGCCTTCGCCATCCTCGCTTAAGAGTATCAATCTCTGCCCCGGAACCAGGTTGAATTGCTCGCGGGCGGCCTTTGGTATAACCACCTGACCACGCTCATTTATCGTAACTGAGCCCCAGATGTTCTTTCCCTTAGGTGGTGGAGTGATAACTCTGCCGTCTTCCAACTGTTCGGTCTTGATCAGGCTGTCGAGAGTTACTCCGTAAAGCTCTGCCAATCTGCCGCACTTTTCTATATCCGGAATGGTCTTTCCACTTTCCCACTTGGCATAAGCCTGTCTGGAAATATCAATTTTCTCGGCCACCTCTTCCTGTGAGAGACCGTGAATATTTCTTAGCATGATTAGATTATCACTGAGCATTTCATTCTCCTTATCTATAAATCTATCTTCTCAAAGTCTTCGCATGAATGTTTGAATGCCGCAAAGGTCAGTATTGCATAAACCAAAACCCCGAATGCAAGAAGCGCAAGCTGAAATCCAAAGTTCTCAAAGCCAAATGAGTTTACGACAGCCAGTCCGGGGATGTGATGAAGTGCCTCTGCAATTCCTATTATAACAAAGTTTACAATGATATAGTACACAAAAGGTTTGCCGAATTTGTAGGCGGTTTTGAAAAAGCCCCTTACAAATATCAAATTGAAAGCGCCAAAGATAATAAGCGCCATTCCCAGTGCAAACGGATTTGTAATCATGAGAACATTCGTGCGATACACTGCCGAGTCTGAAAGCACCGTCATACGAACTAGGGTTGCTATCAACATCACTAAAATCCCGCAAAGCTCAATGAAGCATACAAATTCAAACTTTCCCTTTACCACATCTCGCTTGGATATCGGCAGTAATGTCGAAAAGACTATGTCATTCGCTTCTCTTGTGTTCTGAAAGCTTTGATATATTCCCAGGCAAACGAAGAAAGGTCCGCAGAGCACAGGGTAACCCGGCAGGAAGAACATCAGCCCGAAGGCTATGAACAGATATGACAGAATTGACGCACTGAGCTTCATTTCTTTTTTAAGTGTATTACTCATTACTTTCACCCCTTTCCAGTCTCAGGAAAGTCTCTTCAAGGCTTTCCCCCGCCTGCGAGTACTTACTTTCGAAATTCTCCTTCGGTAAGGCAGCCACTATTCTACCATTAGAAATATATATGATGTCATCAGCGCACCTCTCTATATCGGTTATGATGTGCGTGGAGAAGAAGATGGCAACACCTTCTTTCTTTA
>JAEYWQ010000069.1 GCA_023428885.1 Bacillota bacterium | reverse complement strand
TGACAATTTTAGCAAATGTGAATATGATATATATCATATATGAAACAAATGTGATGATGGAGAGGATTACATTCAAAACCTTAGCAGAGAGAACAATCCTAGGCTGAAAGATTGTTTTAAGTAGTAGGAATGGAAGGTAGCTCTTAAACAGTATCTTTGAAACTAATTGAATTTTGTGATTATGTACGCAGGAGCTAATTAGCGGGTAGGAGATATCGGGAAGTCCCGTTACAGACGAGTGCTTTTGATGGAAAGCGCGAATAAGGTGACTTTTAAGTCATAAATTAAGGTGGTACCACGGTTCTTCGTCCTTTACGGCGAAGAACCTTTTTTATTTAATAATTTCGATGAATTTAAAAGATATTTCGCGCCAAGGGACACACCAGTGGTGAGGATCACCTTTACCAATTGAAAGGAGTATTGATATGCAGAAAGAACTTGCAAAAACCTATGATCCTAAGGACATAGAACAGAGATTGTATGACAAGTGGATGGAGAAGAAATATTTTCATGCTGAAGTAGATAAGACAAAGAAACCATTTACCATTGTGATTCCACCACCAAATATTACAGGACAGCTTCATATGGGGCATGCACTTGATAATACCATGCAAGATATCTTAATTCGTTACAAGAGAATGCAAGGTTATAATGCTTTATGGCAGCCAGGTACTGACCATGCTTCCATTGCAACCGAAGTTAAAATTATTGAGGCATTAAAGAAAGAGGGTAGCAGCAAAGAAGAAATTGGACGTGAAGGTTTCTTAAAGAGAGCTTGGGAGTGGAAGAAGGAGTACGGGGGAAGAATTATTGATCAGTTAAAGAAGTTGGGTTCTTCTTGTGACTGGGATAGAGAACGCTTTACCATGGATGATGGATGCTCTAAGGCAGTAGAAGAAGTTTTCATTAAGATGCACCAAAAGGGTTGTATCTACAAGGGTTCTAGAATCATTAACTGGTGCCCAATTTGTAAAACTTCCATTTCTGATGCAGAAGTAGAGTATCAAGAACAGGCAGGACATTTCTGGCATATGAAGTATCCGGTAGTAGGAACAGATGAATTCTTAATCTTTGCAACTACTAGACCAGAAACCATGCTTGGGGATACTGCAGTTGCAGTAAATCCTGAGGATGAACGCTATACTCACTTGATTGGTAAGACGGTAAAGGTTCCATTCGTAGATCGAGAAATTCCGATTATTGCAGACAGTTATGTAGAGAAAGAGTTTGGAACTGGTGTAGTTAAGATTACCCCAGCCCATGATCCTAATGACTTTGAAGTAGGAAAACGACATAACCTTCCTGAGATTAACATCATGAATGATGATGCTACCATCAATGCAAATGGAGGAAAATTTGCTGGAATGGATCGATATGAGGCTAGAAAGCTCATCGTAAAAGAAATGGATGAGATGGGTCTTTTAGTTAAGATCGAAGATTACTCCCATAACGTTGGTGTTCATGATCGTTGTAAAACCACTATTGAACCATTGATCAAACAACAGTGGTTCGTAAAGATGGATGAATTTATTAAGCCAGCTGTTGAAGCAATTAAGAATAAAGATATTGAATTAGTTCCAGAACGCATGGAAAAGACATACTTTAACTGGACCGACAACATTCGTGACTGGTGTATCAGCCGTCAGTTATGGTGGGGACATCGTATTCCAGCTTACTATTGTGATAAATGTGGTAAGGTAGTAGTAAGTAAAACTGTTCCAAGCACTTGCGAATGTGGTCATGACCACTTTACTCAAGATCCAGATACCCTTGATACCTGGTTTAGCTCTGCTCTATGGCCATTCTCTACACTTGGCTGGCCAGAAATGACGGAAGACTTAAAATATTTCTATCCTACCGATGTATTAGTTACTGGTTATGATATTATCTTCTTCTGGGTAATCCGTATGGTATTCTCCGGCTTTGAGCAGATGGGAGAAAAGCCTTTCAAGACGGTATTGTTCCACGGTCTGGTTCGTGATTCTCAAGGTAGAAAGATGAGTAAGTCCATCGGTAATGGTATCGATCCACTTGAAATTATTGATCAGTATGGTGCAGATGCTCTTCGTTTCATGTTAATGACGGGTAACTCCATTGGCAATGATATGCGTTTTTACACAGAACGTGTTGAAGCTGCACGTAATTTCGCTAATAAGGTATGGAATGCTTCACGTTTTATTATGATGAATATGCAGCAGATGGAGGAGGCAGGTTTAGATTCTAAAGTTTCGAATGTTGATCTAGCAACCTTAACCGATGCAGATCGTTGGATCTTATCCAAAGCCAATACCTTAGCAAATGAAGTTACAGAAACATTAGATAAATATGATCTTGGTATCGCTGCTCAGAAGATTTATGATTTTATCTGGGAAGAGTTCTGTGACTGGTATATCGAGATGGTAAAACCAAGATTATATGGGGATAACAAAGAAAGTAAAACTGCAGCGATTTATACCCTTCGTTCGGTATTAGATATCGCGCTTAAGTTATTACATCCTTACATGCCTTTCGTAACAGAAGAAATCTATTGCACCTTAAAGGAGATGGAAGGCCTTAGTGAGCAACACGAATCCATTATGATTTCTGAATGGCCAAAGTATGATGAGAAATTCAATTTTGCTAAGGAAGAAGAAGCAGTTGAGTTAATCAAAGAGGCTGTTAAGGGAATTCGTAATGCTCGTACAGAGATGAATGTACCACCAAGCAGAAAAGCAACTGTAATTGTTGTTTCTGACGATGCAAAGGTACGTGATATCTTTGAAGGAAGCAAGGTGTTCTTTGCAACCTTGGGTTATGCAAGTGAAGTTATGATTCAAAGTGATAAAGCAGGAATTGATGCAGATGCAGTTTCGATTGTAACCGCAAGTGCAACCATTTATATTCCATTCGCAGACTTAGTTGATATTGAAAAGGAAATTGAGCGATTAAGCAAAGAAAAAGGTCGTCTGATTGGTGAAGTAAAACGTGTTGAAGGGATGCTTGGAAATCCTAACTTCGTTAACAAAGCACCAGAAGCAAAATTAGCAGAAGAACGTGCTAAGCTTGAGAAGTATACTAACATGTTAGCTCAGGTAGAAGAACGTTTAGAACATTTTAGTAAATAAAGCAATCGGCTGTCTCAGAAGTATTATTCAGGGACGTTACCTTACTCACGTATACAGGTGAACGTACAATTCTTGAATATGTAAGCCATAATTGAACATGAATTGTTCGCTTATGTCCTTACATATTCAAAAATCGTTCGTTCAACAGTATACTTAGAGTAAGGTAACATCCTTGACCTACTTCTGAGACAGCCGATTTGCAGATTCTGTAGCTTTTTGCGACCAAATATGATTGCAATCGTGAAAAATAAAGATATAATTAAAAAAAAGTCTTTATTTTACCGTAACCCCTTGATTTTTCTTGACTTTATCGGTATGATAGTACCTAGAATGCAATAATTGTACACTTTAGAAGAAGGACGTTTATGAGATAAGGTTAACTAAGCAGAAAAGACGTTATTCTCCTTATTATGTGCTATATATTATTAATAGAAAAGAGGTACAATATGATTAATTTTGATGAAGAAGTTGCTAAGTTTCAACCAAGCCTTGAGGTAGATCAGGCAGAAGAGGCTATTTTCAACAATGATTTAACAGATATCTCTGATATGATTGAGTCAATCTTAAAGGAAAAGAAAGATAAATAGATTAAAACTGTGAGGGTACTGGACAGTTAAATAGAGTTTAGGAACTATGGGGGGAAGACGATGAATTGTCCTAAATGCGGCAATGTAGTCGCAGATCGAAGAAATCGATGTGAGATGTGCGGGAAAGACTTAACAATATTCAAGAGAACAAGCCGCCTTTCTAACACGTATTATAACCGAGGATTAGAAAAGGCGAAAGTTCGTGATTTGACTGGCGCTATTTTAATGTTAAAGAAAAGTCTTGAGATGAATAAACGCCATACGAATGCAAGAAACTTGTTGGGCTTAGTGTTATTTGAGATGGGTGAAACTGTAGCGGCACTTAGCGAATGGGTTATTAGTAAACATTTTCAAGCAAAAGATAATGATGCAGATATCTATATGAATGCTATCTCAGAGAATCCTACGAAATTAGATGCTATGAATCAAGCAATCAAGAAATATAATCTTGCCTTGGATTTGGCCAAGCAGGGAAGTGATGATTTAGCAATCATTCAACTTAAGAAGGTTGTTAGCTTAAACCCTCACTTTATACGTGCGATTCAGTTTTTAGCATTACTTTATATGAAGAATAACGAATATGAACGATCGAAACGTTGTTTAATTCGTGCTAGCAAGATAGATTTTACAAACACTACCACGCTTCGCTATATGAATGAGCTAAATCAATTGATTCATGGTGGAGCTGTTGAAGCAGCACCTTTTTGGAGTGATGGAGAGACAGTTAAGCAAGAAGGTATGGGCAAGGCGATTACTCCAATCTCATCCTATAAAGAGGAGAAACCAAATGTTTGGTTATTTGTGAATTTGGTGCTTGGTGTTATTATTGGAATTGCTGTGGTTTTCTTTTTAATCGTACCAACCGTTCGTTCTAATGTAAAGGCGGAGTATGATCAGACTGCAAGAGACTATAGTAGTGAAATTAGTTCGCTGAATGCGAAGTTGACTTCGGCTCTGAATGATGTGGATAAGTTGACCAAAAAGTTAGAAGAAAAGCAGTTGGAATTGGATGGTATTGTTATTCCAGAGTATGATAAAGAGATGTACAATAGTTTAATATCCGCAGCTAATTTATATAGCCAGATGGAATCCATAGAAAGCGCAGATGAGGATAAGATACTTGAGCTAGCGAAATTATTAACTCAAGTTGACCTAGAACGCATGGAGCTAGCAGAGGCTGATCAGCTATGCGAATTAATTCGGGCTAAGGTATATCCACAGGCAGCAACTATTGCTTATAACAAAGGAAAAGCAGCCTTTGATGATTCTGATTATGAATCTAGTGTGAAGTACTTAACGGATGCATTTATCTATGAGCCGAATAAGGATTCTACGCTTTACAATTTAGGAAAAGCATATCAAAGATTAGAGCAGTATGAGAAAGCGAGAGAATGTTACAATACACTATTATCCACCTTCCCAGATTCCTCATTAGTGGAATATACGAATATCCGTTTAAATGAGATAGAAGGATTATAGAATAGTTTAGTGAAAAGCGAAACGATTAGGAATAATAACATTAACTTCGGCAAGATTGATTAAGGCTTGCCGAAGTAGTTATATTCTAAGGCTAGAAGACGAAATTTTTTTTAGTCTATACATGGAAAATATTTACAACACAGTGAATGAAAGGAAGGATGAATCATGGACAAGCGCGGGAATGTGCGATTTGCGGTGGGACAAGAATCCAATGATAGTGTTGAGTTTGAAATCTGTGACCGTACCTTAATTATTCATATGAAGGAGGATCTGGATCATCACAATGCGATATATATCCGTGAGCAGGCGGATAAGAATTTAGTTACAAAAAATATACAGAATGTGATTTTTGATTTCTCTCAGGTTACATTTATGGATAGTTCCGGAATTGGAGTTATCTTAGGAAGGTATAAGAAAATGAGATTACTTGGGAATGGAAAGATATTCGTAACTGGGGTATGTGATAGCGTGAATCGAATTCTAACAATATCAGGACTTTATAGCATCGTTGAGAAATGCAAAGATATTAAGGAAGCTTTTTCACATATTATATAATTTTATGGAGGTGGAAGAATGAATCAAGAAGTGTTTCAGGAGGATAATTTGGAATCAGAGGCCAAATTATATGATAATGAAATGAATATCGAATTTGACTCCTTATCGAAGAATGAGAGTTTTGCTAGAACTGTTGTAGCAGCCTTTGTTTCTCAGTTAAATCCTACCTTAGAAGAACTGGCAGATATCAAGACTGCGGTATCCGAGGCAGTTACAAACTCAATCATTCATGGATATCGCAATACTATAGGTAAGATTGAACTTCGCTGTGGGATCAAAGATGCTTGGGTGGATATAGAGATCATCGATCAAGGGGTTGGAATTGATGATGTGGAACGTGCGATGGAGCCTCTATATACCTCATGTCCTGAGTTAGAACGATCAGGGATGGGTTTTGCGTTTATGAGTGCATTCATGGATGAATTGAAGGTCACTTCCAAGATAAATGTAGGCACTATAATCAAGATGAGGAAACGCATCGGGACTACATAACATGGAAGCGAGGTATGGTGTGGATACTTTAGATCTCATTCGATTATCAAAACAGGGAGATAAAGAAGCTAGAAATCGTGTGGTAACAGACAATGTTGGTCTTGTTTGGAGCATTGTTCGAAGATTTCTAGGAAGAGGGCACGAAGCGGAGGATTTATTTCAGATTGGAACTATTGGCCTCATGAAAGCAATTGATAAATTCGACTTAGGCTATGATGTGAGATTCTCAACCTATGCTGTTCCAATGATTACAGGTGAGATAAAACGATTCCTAAGAGATGATGGAATGATAAAGGTTAGTCGTTCGTTGAAAGAGACAGCTGGCAAGATACGAATGGTAAGAGAAGAGCTAGAAGCAAAACACGGTAGGGAACCGACCATAGAAGAGATTAGTGTAGCTCTGGATTTAGATAAAGAAGAAGTGGTATTAGCACTTGAATCGGGTGCTGAAGTGGAATCTCTATATAAGACAATTTATCAAGGTGATGGAAATGCAATCTTTTTAATTGATAAGATTGAACAATCAGAAGATGAAAGTAATGATATGATTAATCACATGGCATTAAAAGAGGTAATGGACTCTTTGGACGATAAAGAGAAAAATATCATAACCTTGCGGTATTTTAAAGAAAAGACACAGACTGAGATCGCTCAACAGCTTGGCATTTCACAGGTTCAAGTTTCAAGATTAGAGCGAAAAATCCTTAAGACAATGAGAGAACGAATGCTTGGATGATGGCTCCATGATGCCAGATAATACCAGATAATACCAGTATATTCCTATAAATATAAGTAATAATAATGATAGCTAACATTTGGATAAAAAAAGCTGTTGCATGTAATTGCAACAGCTTTTTTTATTATAGGAAATATTTTGAACTTCCTATATGCACTGGACTAAAAGGATTAATTTACATGGAGGCTATTATGTATGAGACTTAAAAAAATATGCATCGCTTCGATGCTTCTACTTGTTGTAGCGATTGCAGTAGTATTAATTTGTTACTTTTCTATGGATACAAAAGAGGCTTTTGAGGGAACCTTTATTTAAACAGTAAGTTAGAAAGGTGGAATGAGATATGGCACAGAAAAAAGAGAAGGTTTCTGTATCGGCGGTTCAAAAGGAAAAGAACCAGCAGCAAAGAGACAAGCTATATAATGAATATGTAAAGCAAATTACACCAAAGAATAACCCAGTCGCTAACTTTTTCAGGGCATTTATATCAGGAGGCCTTATTTGCGTTGTAGGGCAAGGATTTTTAAATCTATATAAAGAAACATGTGAAATGGATAAAGAGACAGCAGCAGCCTTTACTACTATCACTTTAGTGTTTTTAGCAGTGCTATTTACTGGACTTAACTGGTATCAAAAATTTGCAAAAATTGCAGGTGCCGGAAGTGTGGTACCGATTACTGGTTTTGCAAACTCAGTTGCTTCACCAGCGATCGAATTCAAGAAAGAAGGTCAGGTATTTGGTATTGGGTGTAAGATATTCACCATTGCTGGTCCTGTCATCCTATATGGTATCTTTAGCTCATGGGTTCTTGGGTTTGTCTACTGGTGCCTTAAACTACTGAATATTGTAGGATAATAGTGAGTAAAGGAGGTCTCTATGAGTGAAAATGTGAATAAATTACGAGGCAAACAAAGTATATGTTATACTTATCCTCCGTTGATTCTGTCAGCTGCTTCAATTGCTGGGAAGAAGGAAGGGGAAGGCCCGCTAGGTGCTTATTTTGATGTAGTAGAAACTGATCCGATGTTTGGACAAAATACATGGGAAGAAGCAGAAAGTAAGATGCTTGGAATGGCAGTTGATACAGTGATTCAAAAATCGAAGTTACAAAAAAATCAAATTCGATACCTAATTGGTGGAGACTTATTAGGTCAATTAATTGCAACAAGTTTTGGTATAGAGAATTTTGAGATTCCACTCTTGGGGGTGTATGGTGCTTGCTCTACCATGGGTGAATCCATGATTATTGCATCGATGTTAATTGAAGGAGGGTTTGCAGATTATACCCTTGCAATTACCTCCAGTCATTTCGGTGGAGCTGAAAAACAGTTTCGTTTTCCACTAGCTTATGGGAACCAGTTGCCACTAGCTTCCACTTGGACGGTAACAGGAAGTGGTGCTGTCATTATTGGTAATGATGTAAAGCGAGACAGTTCATATGCAAAAGAGTATCAGGGTGTTGATGTTAGAGTAGTTGGTGCTACAATAGGAAAGATTGTAGATTATGGTATTAAGGATTCCTTGAATATGGGTGCATGTATGGCACCTGCAGCATGCGCGACTATTTTACAAAACTTAAACGATTTTAATCGCACTCCAGATTATTATGATCGTATTATTACAGGAGATCTAGGAAGAGTAGGCCGTGATATTCTAATCGATATGCTAAAAGAGGAAGGTTATGATATCAGCTCCAATCATATGGATTGTGGGATTGAAGTGTATGATCCAGATGTTCAAGAGACGCACTCTGGTGGAAGTGGTTGTGGTTGCAGTGCTATAACCTTAACTGGTTATATTATTCCTAAGATGAGAAAAAGAGAGTGGAAACGTGTACTTTTTGTACCAACAGGAGCGTTACTATCTACCGTTAGCTATAATGAGGGACAAAGTGTACCAGGAATTGCCCATGCAGTGATTCTGGAAACAAATTAAGAATGTGAGGTCAGCTTATGGATTTTGTTAAGGCTTTTTTGATTGGAGGACTTATTTGTGCACTGGTTCAAATATTAATGGATAATACAAAATTAATGCCAGGGAGAATTATGGTTATCTTGGTATGCCTTGGTGCAGTGCTAGGAGCGTTTGGCTTATATAAACCATTTTCTGAGTGGGCAGGAGCAGGAGCCACAGTGCCTTTGATTGGCTTTGGAAATGTACTCTTTGAAGGAGTGAAGAAAGCTGTAGATAAAGACGGATTTATCGGATTATTTAAAGGTGGATTTACTGCTTCTGCCGTAGGAATATCGGCAGCCTTAATCTTTGGTTATATTGCTTCTCTTATATTTAACCCTAAAATGAAAGATTAAGAGTTGAAAAAAACACGCGAGCTTGTTTGAATACAAG
>JAEYWQ010000063.1 GCA_023428885.1 Bacillota bacterium | reverse complement strand
CTTCCAACATAACCGCACGTTCTAGCTCAGCTGTTACATCCTCGGATAGTGAAATATTTGAGATAGATTCATTACCCTTTTCTGCTAATTCATCTACCAGCTTTGATATATCAGGTTTATAAATGCTCAACATATATGGGATATTGACTGTTCCATACTCATTAGTCGACACATTAAGAGCTTCTATTGCTGTTTCCACCCTCTCAATTTCAACCTTAGCTTTGATAGTTTGCTTAAAGAACATATCCGCTTTCTTCACAATCCCATCCTCATTCACTTCTTCTAAAGAACATAAAAGCGGATAGTCAGAATCATCTCGAAATGCTCTGCTATTTGCCTGTGCCGTTATATATCCATATTGTTCAACAAACGAGTCATAGACTTTATTCAATGCCTTCTGCCCACTTGCTAATTCTTCGTCACTGCAACCTTTAGTTTGAATATCGATAAGATGTCTAGTGTTTATTCGAATTTCATCCAATAGCCGAATTCTATCCTCTATTGTAACGTTTACTTCTTTTCTATACATCAAAGAATTTTCCCTGTAATAAAGCTTTCCTTCAAAGAAAGTATAAGAAAAGTTTCGCACATCAGGATCTGCCGGTATAACATCCTCACTCACTTCTTCAGTCTCTTCTAAATGCTCAAAATCTGTCATCTGTGCAGATATCGCTCGAATAGCCCTATTTAGTGCCTCATACATATTGAACATTTCATCATCGTTTACACAGACGGTATATCTACTGTCCTGCCCATAGATTCTAGTGTCATATTCCATGTGCCCTAACATCATGTCTGGATGCATACTAAAATAGGAGTTAACCGCAATTCCATTCTGTGTGTAGCCCAAGTGCACCCAGTTTGGTTCAATATCAATTTTACGCTCTCTCTTTTGCAAAAACAAAATATCGCTGGTTACTTCTGTTCCCGCATTCTCTTTAAAAGCAAGGTTTGGAAGCCTAACTGCACCAATGAGTTCTGCTCTCTCTGCCAGATACTTGCGGAAGGTAGGATTACTTTTATCAAGCGTTCCCTTCGTTGTGATAACTGCAACAATACCTCCTGGTCTAACCTGATCCACAGCCTTTGCAATAAAGTAATCATGGATTCTTAAATTCAGCTTATTGTATTTTAGATCAAATATCTTATAATCACCAAAAGGTACATTCCCGATAACAACATCAAAGAAATTATCTGGGAATGTTGTCTTTTCAAAACCAGTAATACTACTATTCGCTTTTTGATACAATTGTCTTGCAATTCTACCAGAAATACTATCTAGTTCCACCCCATACAATTTGCAATTCTGTAAAGGTGTTGGCATGCTCCCAAAGAAGTTACCAACACCCATACTTGGCTCTAAGACATTCCCACCTCGAAAACCAAATTGAAGCAAAGCTTGATTCATGCAGCTTGCAATTTCTGGCGAAGTGTAAAATGCATTATTCACAGTTGCTCTTGCTGCAGTATATTCCTCTTCAGTCAATAAACTTTTCAGTTCTGCAAATTCCCTGTTCCAGTTTTCATTTTTTTCATCAAATACCTGAGAAATACCACCCCAGCCTACATACTTTGATAAGATTTTCTGTTCCTCTGTGTTTGCCAGTCTGTGTTCTGACTCCACTTGCTTTAATACTTTAATTGCCTCTATATTCCATTGGTATCTTGTCTTTGCTCCACCTTTGGGAACTTCCCACAAATTGTAATGAAAGTTATGTTTTTCAGAATTCGTTACAACATCATCTATGAGATTCTCTTTTGCACTATCATTACCAGTTACAGCTCGTCTTTGTGCTTGTTCCTCACGATTCTGTTTTATGCTGGCACATTTATTAAGGAAACTCTGGTAAATCGGCTGTAAGGTACTTCTATCCTCTCTAGTTATCATTGCATCGTAACGTTCTCTCTGATCCGCTCCACAGAAGAATGGCTGCTTTGACATATAAGACAACACTTCATACAGTTCCCGATAACCTGTAGTAACCGTTTCTCTTTGACCAAACCGGTTCTTATAATTCATGCTAATCTCATAAGGCTTTAAGGTGTACTCAATCAAACCATAGTTATTGTTGCTATAGCCTTTTCGCTCTTCTTTATCTCCTAAGACCATACCAGATAAAATTTCTAACTTGTTTGGCATGAATAAGTACTCTGAGTTTACAATATCCTGTAAAAATGGTTTGAAAGTCATATAACAGCTGCATTCTGTCACCAGAATTTCCATTGCCTCTCTCATATCTTCATCCATATCAGCAATAATCTTTGCATAATCAGTGGGAATGACTTCTAACTTAACTACACTTTGGCTCTCCTCATGCTGTTTTTCATATTCGCGATTTTCTGCTTCAATCTCTGAACCATATTCAGCCATTGTAACCATGAGGTCTTCTTCAGCAAGTTCTTCTGGTGTCATTTCATAAGTCTTTGTTTCTTCTTTCTGTCCTATTATCTGCCTATGACTTTCATAGCTTTCTAGTTCATCGGGAATTGCAAAAGAATCCACATCCTCAGTTACTTCCTGTTCATCAGTAACATCAATTGCTCTGTAATCAGTGTCAATATAATCTTCACTGTCCCCATCCATAGCAATTTCATCTAATGATTGACGCTCTGGCTGGTATTCTCCTGTCATAATAAGAACACCAATTTCCTTTTCAACCGTCCCCCATGAAATATAGCCTTCTTTTTCACCTTCCTCATCTCTCCACTGAAACCGAAGTCCATGTGCATGGAAAGAATCATAACCATGAAGTCCATAGCCTTCTAATGGCCAGCCCGCTCCTCCCTGACCATATTCCTGTTTTATACGTCTAGCTCTGGTACCTGCATCAATTTCTGTTTCATATATCTTGCATACACGACTCATGCCATTTACAAAACCAGTACCACGAAGCAGTGTCTGTAACACAAACTCATGTGGTACCACTAACTCTTTCTTTGGCTCAATATAAGTATATTTTTGTCCAGTTGCTGTGGCTTTTGTAACAGCTGTATGCGCAGTTTTATTATTATTTAAATCAAAATCTGCATCAAAAAAGGAAGCCTGATGAAAATTGGCTTCCTTACTATTTCCAAATGAATTGATTTCATTTAGTTCTCTATTCAGTTCTTCATCTGCTTCTAATGAAATTTCAGATGCGTTTTCTAATGGAAGCGCATTACGATCTGCTGTAGTACTACTTCCTCTGCCTGCATCTTTGCCTGTTCTCTCAGTTTCCACATCTCCATCGTAGAGTTCGGATTCCCTGGTTTGTGTTTCTTCAGGTAATCGTTCATCAGCTGGTCTAACAGTTGATAAGCTTCCTCGTTCACCTCGTTCATTTTCTCTGCCAGTTTCCCGAATCGGTAAAGTGTCTTGTACCTTGCTGGTTCGTTCTCCTTTAGATAATTCATCGCCAAGATCCCGTATTTCCCTAGATTCGTTAATTTCACTTCCTGCTCTTTTGGCATCTGAATATTCGGATAAAGCAGTCCGTCCACTTCGCGGTATGTCATTGTTAATTCTTCCATATGCAATTCTCCTTTCATGCTCGTCGTTCCGCCGAGATGAAGCCTCCGGCGGATTGCCAGCATCTGTTATTGAATTTGTCAGTGTTCCTGACACAGATGCGACACCGTATCCGCTAATGCGTCTACGATTAGACTCAATCGTTTTTAGGTTTCTACTAAATTCTCTAAGAACGCTGCAGGAGACATCGCATACCAGGGAACCAAGACGGTAAATTACTTCCTCATCGGTTATCTTTACGATCTGACTAAAATCCTGTTCTTGCATAGACAAGTCAAATCCGCATCTCGTACCAACCGCATACATAACACTTTGATATACCAAGTCATCTGTGGTCGGCCCTGACGTTTCATAATTGAGTTCCTTTATCATACTCCCAGCTAGCTGCGATAATTCTGAGATTCTTTCCTCAAAATCTGTTTTTATTATACCCCAAACATTTGTTCCTGTAAATGTTTTTATTACATTTTGTAATTCTTCTCTTGTTGTTCCTTTATACTGCTCAATTTTCCCTTCCGATGCTAAAAAATCTAAGTAATTCTTTAGATTATCTCCAGCTAAGTCCCATGTGAGTTTCTGCTTCTTTCCACCCGTATCACTAATATCAAATACATATCTCATACGAGGATTTAATGCTCTAGAAGGGAAAATTGCTATACCTTTACTTCCTCGCTTAACATATCGCTCTACTTTTTTCCAAGTATCATAATCGGCTATCATATTTGCGTGTGGTCGCTGGGCATATACCATCAAAATGTTGTCAAACTCAAATCTATATATCTGACCGGTGAGTCTGCATACATCCTGCCACTTCTTTTCAGAGGTAGTAACATCATGAATCATCTCATCATAGATGGCTTTTGCTTCATACTTCATGCTCATCCGATTTCCTCCTGTTCTAGCTATTCTTGTTGAACAACTCCTTATAAAGCTTTACTTCCTCTTTATCTAAAGTAATGGCAAAATCCTTTGCTTCTTCCTTCTGCGCCTTCTCGATTGCCGCAACAATCTTTTTTGTAATTCTAAGAAGTGTATGGTTTTCTTTATTCATCATCATGCATTCCTTAAAGTTCATTTCATCGCAATTACTCTCAAATACACCTGTATTCACTTGAATCATACGAGACAGCTCCGACTTCATCTGTGATACCTCTTTCATTGAAATAGATATAGTCTTAACAGACTCCTTTGACACTTCCCATTCATTTTCCAACATTTTAATTAAGAATGCCATATTCTTTACTACGCTTTCTTCTACTACTTTACTCATATTCTTTATCCTCGCTATCTGCTTTTTTCTAACTGTTGTTTTTGCTCATATGAAAGAAAATTCACATCTTTCATATCCTCTGCACCAAGAATTATTTCCTGTGCATAATACTTTTCCATTGCCTTATCAATGGCTTCTCCAATCAAAAAAGACTGAACTTATGTTAACTGCTCTGTCTCGTTTTCTCTTCTTATTTATTTGTTTGGTCTTGCGTACATTACAACACTTCCATTATGGAAATCTCCATATACAACACCCTCTACTTCATTCTTAGCTTCAACCATCTTTCCATTACCCGCATAGATACCAACATGACTAATATTCTTATATCTACCATTTACGGTATAACTATAGAATATAAGATCTCCAGGTTGCAAGTCTGCTTATGTTATATTCTTGTCTGCTTCGTCAAGTCCCTGTGCCTCTGCTGCCGCCGTGGTCACACCGCCAAAGCTAATATTAACTACAGCCGCTTTCCATGAATAGTAAGCCAGTGAACTACAATCATAGTAATTGCCTGTATCTCTATAATCCTGACTATATGGATATCCTACCTTACTCAACGCAAAACTTACTGCTGCCTTCTGTTTCGGATCTGTGATACTTCCAACGATTGCAGCAATTTCTGCCGATGTAAGAGACGATACGCTATTTCCTCCACCTGACCCACCATTGCTATTGCCTATCATAGCTAAATTTTCAGGACTCATCATTTCATTGATTAGTTCTATCTGGTCATCATTAAAGCCATATTCAGTAATCATATCCCTGTAATCTTTGAGCCTAACATTAACTGAAAGAATTGTTTCAGAAGTTGTTGTTCCATCCTCATTCTCATAGGTTTCTGTTCGGGAACTGGTTGTATAAGAGCACATATCATTCACGACTTCCTGAAGCCAGCCCTTTGACGTATCCTTCATGATGGTAGCTGTATCACCAATACCATGCTTCACCATATAGATACACATAATATCGTAGTAATTATTTGGATTGGTAGCTGTGCCTTCATACTCCACATAGACGATTTCTCCACTGTCATATCCTATATGATCATTCGCTAATGTACTGACTTCCCGGTTGAAGTTGGCAACATAGTCTGTGGTAACGCTCATTACAGTATCACCTTCCTCCAATGGTGGCAAAAATAGTGCAAATGGAGAATTATAAATGATTGCTACTACAGCAATAACTGGAACTGTTACTACAGAAATCAGCAAAATTAACACTAACAAAAAACCTCCTATTGCAACTGCCATTTTCTTTAACGGAAGAGCAGCCCTATTTAAACTCAAGTCCTTCAAGAGCTTCAAGACACTGTCCTGCTGTTTATCTTGGGCACTCATCTTATCCATAAAGAATTTGATTTTACGGACTCGGCTGTTACGCTTCATATTGTCATGATTAATCTTTGCTCCAACAACTTTCCCCGCGGTAACCCCAATTAGTGGACTAAGCGGACCAATTACCGCAGTTCCTGCTACTGTCGCAGTAATATCCGATGCAACTTTTAAAGTTGTTTTTGCTGTTTTAATTACCACTTTTTTCGCTGTTTCTTTTGCTGTATATTTTGCTACTTTCTTTACAGTGTTCTTTGCCGTATCCTTTACTGTGGCTTTTGCTAGATTCAGTGGTTTCTTTTTAATCCCACTTCTCGCAATCTTCCTACTAGACTCCATCTTCTTAATCTTTCGCTTTTTCTCTTCTAATGATTTTTGCCTAAAGAATTCTGCGCCTTTAGATGCTGTTCCAGTAAGAGGTTTGGTAACTCCATAGGCAATCACAGCTGCATCTCTTACCTCTTTTGCTCCGTCCATCTGATTTGCCGCTACATTGGCACCTGTTGCACCCACTAGTTTAATACTAGAAATATTTGTTCTAATTGGCTTCTTTTCACTCTTACAATTACTGCGTTGCTGATGGATGTGTTCAACACGTTCTTCCTTGTTCTGATGAATTGTGCTTCTACGAAAAGTAGTCTTACCACTTCGACGAACTGAACTTTTTCCCTTAAGGTGCGTGGTAGCTGTAGCTGACTTGATCTTCGGACTTCTGTTTACAGAATAGACTTTGCGGCCCTTAATGCCAGTGGACTTTGTTTCATAGGAATGAATCTTTGGCTTTGCTTTTGTATGGATTATCATTGGTTTGTTATCTGCTCTTTTGATTTTCAATTGTTTCACCTTCTTTCCAATTTAGGGGTATAAAAAGAGAGCAGACAAGTTTTTGGCTTGAATGCTCTATGTTCATAATTGTTCAGTTTGTTTTTCTTCACTGAATATCTTGTGAGAATATCTTTTAAACTATTTCAATAATTATCTATACTATATTTGCCTTGAAACACTTGTATAGCTCATCATCTCTTTGTTCATTTGTAAATATGAATAAATATCATTCTTTGTATTACCTTTTCATTTCTTCAATTAGTAAACCAATATTACTTCCTAGTTTCCAAAATAACTGCCTCTCATCCTCACAAAATAACTTTTCTTGTTGTATAGCCAAATTTACTCCTGATAAAAAACGCTCAAATTTCAAGCAATCTCCCTTT
>JAEYWQ010000302.1 GCA_023428885.1 Bacillota bacterium | reverse complement strand
TTGTAATCGAAGAAACAAAATTAAAAGCAGTGGCAGAACTTAGGAATTTATTTGAGAATCTAAGTGGATCAAGGGGATGAGGTGTCTATGTCAGAAGTAGAAGCAATACAATTATTTAAGTGCCTTGCAGATAAGTCAAGACTTATGATTTTAAAATTTTTATGTGAAGAACCTATGTATGTAGAACGTATGGCCAGTAGATTAGGTATTACAGCGCCTACGGTATCCTTTCATCTGAAGAAGTTGATGGAAGCAGGAATCGTTTGTGCCACAAAGGACCAGTATTATACCATGTATTCCATTAATGAGAATTTACTGACTTCTCGTATTATTGATATTATCAAAGAAGAATCCTCTGAAAAGCAAGAAGTGAATCTAAGGGAGGAGAAGTATCGAAAGAAAGTTATTGAAAGCTTTTTTGAATATGGAAAATTAAAATCCATACCTGTACAACGTAAGAAAGAACAGATTATCTTAGAAGAGATCGCCAAGAGTTTTGAAGCAGGAAAACGATATACAGAGCGAGAAGTGAACATTATTATTGCAGATTATAACGATGATTTTTGTACGATTCGCCGAGATATGATATCCTTTGGCATCTTTGCCAGAGAAGGTAGTGAATATTGGTTAAAATAATATGCGATTCTGGAACCATTTTCTAAACTCACTCGTCTAATAAGCAGTAGAAATACGTTATAGGAGCTTTCGATTCGCATATTGCGAAAACAAATGTGAAGTTATGGAGGTTGGGATGAAAAAATTACTTGCAATATTCTTAATCATTGGAATGGTGCTTCAAGGAACTTCCTGCAAAACGAAAGAGAATAGTTCTAAGGAGGGTCATACTTCAATGAAACGTATTCAAGCTTCTAGAGTACTAAGTGTGGAATATCCAGATGCTATCTCAGTAGATGACTGGGAGAAACGATTTGAGCTTGAGAAACAGAATGAAAACAGCCAAGTTTTTTTGAGTGCATTGTCACAGTTTAGTAATCGATCCGCTTCATTGATATTATCAAGTAGTGAAGAAAATATAGCGTATTCTCCAATGAGTCTATACTTTGCTCTAAGTGTCTTAGCACAGGGAGCCAATCAGAATACCAAATTAGAACTATTTGATGCTTTAGGAATCTCAGAGCTTGGGGCAGAGCAATTGCAAGAGGAGATTGGTAAGTTGTATCGAAGAAATTATGTATTGAATGAAGCAGCTACAGTAACTATTGCAAACTCCCTTTGGATGCAGGAGGGCTTTCCTTTTAAAGAAGAGTTTATAGAAGAAATTGCTAAGGACTATTACACTGAACTGTTTGAGATCCAGCTGTCAGATGCTGGAGATGATATCAGTACTTGGGTAGAGGATAAGACGAATGGTTTGATTAAACCTGATATCCAATTGTCAGCAGATGATGTATTAGCAATCATGAATACAATCTATTTTAAAGGTGCTTTCTCCAGGGAATTTAATAAAGGCTTAACAAAAGTAGAAGAGTTTACAACATCAGATGGTGAAAAGCAAATGGTTGATTTTATGCATCAGACCTTGAAAGAAAGTGCCTATTTGGATGGCAGGAATTTTCTGGCCTTCCGTATGTATTTCGAAGATATCGGATCAATTGTGTTTGCAATACCCAAAGAAGGTGTTGCAGTACATGATTTGGTTAAAGATGATTTTACCTATGCAAATTTAATTACTTATGATGGTTATACCGCTGCAGAAGTGAAATTTAGTGTTCCGAAGTTTGACTATACATCGAATTTAGATCTGCTTGATATGTTACAAGGAATGGGAATCAAAAGCGCATTTGAGAGTGAAACTGCTGATTTTAGCAGAATGACCAAGGAAAAGATTATATTATCTTCTGCAATTCAGGATGTGCATATTATTCTAGATGAAATGGGAGTAGAAGCCGCTGCTTTTACCATGCTTGAGATGAAAACAACAAGTGCCTTGATGCCGGAAAAGTTACCTAGCATAGAGATCAATCTTAATCGGCCATTTATATATGCAGTACAGAATCAACAAGGAAATGTGTTATTTACGGGAATTGTACATGATATTATGAAGTAAAAGAGGCTAACTTTTCATGTATAAGAAAACCCTTAGTTTATAGATCAGATCAATCTGTAAACTAAGGGTTTTTTGCATTACGCTTTATCTTATCTTTAAATTTTAGTTTCTCTTATTTTCTTACGAACTGGTAGGATAAAGCTTGGGGATACTGATAACTCATCCACTCCCATCTTAAGGAAGGTTTCGGTAAGTGTCATATCAGCCCCAAGTTCTCCGCAGATTCCTGCCCAGATTCCTTCTTTATGTGCATTATCTACCACCATCTGAATCATGCGTAATACAGCTTCGTGATGAGGGTTATAGAAGTAGTCTAGTCTCGGATTCTGACGGTCGATTGCTAAGGTATACTGGGTTAGGTCGTTGGTTCCTATACTAAAGAAATCTACTTCCTTTGCTAATAAATCGCTGATCATAACGGCTGCAGGAGTTTCAATCATGACACCTTCTTTTACATTCTGATAAGGAATTCCCTGGGCATCTAAGGAAAGCTTCACTTCCTTTACAATCTCTTTAATTGCCCATAACTCATCCATGGAAATGATCATAGGATACATAATACTTAAGTTTCCATAGATACTTGCTCGTAGGATGGCTCGAAGTTGTGTCTTGAATATATCTGGTTGCCTTAAGCAGATGCGGATTGCACGGTAACCAAGTGCTGGGTTTTCTTCCTTGTCTAAGCCAAAATAATCTACTTGCTTATCTGCACCAATATCTAGAGTACGTATAATTACATTCTTATCACCCATGGTTTTTGCCACTGTTTTATAGATGTTAAATTGTTCCTCTTCGCTAGGGAAGCTGTCTCTACCAAGGTAGATAAACTCACTGCGGAACAGTCCTATACCATCAGCATCGTTTTGGAGTATAGAATCTAAATCGGAGACATCTCCGATGTTGGCATATAGTTTGATTTTTCTGCCATCAATTGTTTGTGTCTCTTTTCCTTTTAGCTCCTGCAAAAGTGCTCTTTTTTCTAGTTCTTTTGCTTGTTGCCTCTGATACTTTTCTAAAGTGTCCTGGTCTGGATCTAAGATAAGAGTTCCTGTAAATCCATCAACAATCGCAAATGTTCCATTTAAAGACTGACCTAATTCAATCTCGGTACCTATTAGGGCAGGAATATTCATTGTTCTAGCAAGGATAGCGGTATGAGAGTTGGTAGAGCCGTGGACTGTAACAAATGCTAAAACTTTGGACTTATCCATTTGTACGGTCTCACTTGGTGCTAGATCATCAGCTACGATAATAGCAGGCTCCCCTGTCATAGCATCAGAGGAGATATTTCCGAATAAACAATTAATTAAACGTTCAGAAATATCTTTCACATCAGCTGCTCGCTCTTTCATATAGGCGTCATCCATGCTTGAGAACATTTCTGCAAAGCGGTCAGCAGTAGAAGCTACGGCATATTCCGCGTTAATTTGTTCTTTGCGAATCATACTAGTAATGCCTTCTATGTAGTCAGCATCCTGAAGCATCATCTGATGGATCTCAAATATTGCAGCATTTTCTGCACCAACTTCTGTAAAGGCTTTCTCATATAGGGCTGTTAATTGAGAAATAGCTGCTCGGCTTGCTTCTTCATAACGGCTAATTTCACTTTCTATATTATCAATGCGTCTACGCTTGATAATCTGATGACTCTTTTGATAAAGGGCTAATTTACCTATCGCAATTCCCTGATAAACAGATTTTCCCTGAAATTTAAGCATAATCTACCTCCATTTATTATTAGGGTATCAAAAGATTACTCTTAAGATACCCTGTATTCAAATTACATATTCTGTTTTAAGAATGCTTCAATGGCATTTGCAGCGTTTTCCTCATCACTACCATCAATGATTATTTCAATGGTATCATTTTGCTTCACTCCAAGTGACATTAGTCCAAAGATTTTTTTACAATCAGCTGTTTTATCCCCTTTTTTAACAGTAATGTTACTTGTGAATTGATTACTTTCTTTTACTAATAATCCTGCTGGTCTTGCATGGATTCCTAATGGATCATTGATGGTGTACTTTATATTTTTCATATTATCCTCTTTCTGCCATTTCGGCAATTATATTTTCAAAAAAAGCATTTTGCGCTGGAATTTTCGGGGTTTACTTTGTAAATCACATCGTGTTGCTGGCTATTTAACGATACCTAATAGAGCGTCGTTATGTTTCACATCGCCTGAAGCAAGACTACTGATAGATGTGTAGTCATCTGTATTAGTAATAATCACAGGGGTGATGGTACGGTAACCTTCTTTTTTAATCATTTCAAAGTCAGCTTCTGCCAATAAGTCACCAACTTCAATGCTGTCCCCAGTATTTACTTTTACATCAAAGTGATTACCATTTAATTGAACAGTATCAATTCCCATATGAATCAAGATTTCTGCTCCATCCTCAGAGGTGATTCCAATGGCATGCTTGGTTTCGAATACCATAGAAATTGTACCATTCACAGGAGATACTATTTTGTTACTGCTTGGTTCAATGGCGATTCCTTTACCTAGCATTTCTTCGGAAAATACTCCATCCTCAACTTTTGATAAAGGCATCGCTTTCCCTTGAAGTGGTGCATAGATAGTTTCACTTGATGAACTTTTAGCAGTAGTAGCAGTTGAAGTAGCTGCAGTTCTTGTAGTAGTAGTTTCTTTCATTGGTTTACTTTCCTTGCTACTTGTATGAACTGAATGCTGTAAATAATCTTCCAGATTGGATTTGATTACGGTTACTTGTGGACCATAAATTACCTGAACACCATTTCCTTTTTTAATTACACCCGCAGCACCAGAAGATTTTAACATACCTTCATTTACTAAAGCAGCATCTTTCACTGTAACACGTAGACGGGTCGCACAACAATCCACATCATTGATATTGGACTTACCGCCTAAGCCTTGTTCTATTAGTTCGGAGGTTGTATCATCATTAGATTTTGAATTTTTCTTTGCATCAAGATCAGCTCTTCGGTATAGTTTCACTTCTTCTGTATTATCCTCGCGTCCAGGAGTCTTGTAGTTGAACTTTTTGATTAAGAAGGAGAATAGGAAGTAGTATACCAAAAAGTAAACAATACCAACCAACACAATCATAAACCAACTAGTCTTAGCATTACCTTGTAAGATACCGAATAA
>JAEYWQ010000435.1 GCA_023428885.1 Bacillota bacterium | reverse complement strand
ATATTACAGAGTCTATATCAGTGGATTGGTGATTATGGTATCGCAATCGTGGTGTTTACAATTGGAATTAAGGCAATGTTATTGCCTCTTAACATAAAGCAAAGAAAAAGTATGAAAAAACAGAGTATCTTAAACGATAAGATAAAGGAGCTAAAAGAGAAGTATAAGAATAATGAGAAAAAACTAAAAGAAGAAATGAATACGCTTATGATGAAGGAAGGTTCTGCGGTGACTGGATGCCTCCTTAGTATTGTACAATTACCTATAATGTATGGTTTATATCAAGTGATACGAGATGGAATGCTAGATGGGGCTACAGGGCTCTTGCCATGGGTGAAATCTTTAATGGTAAGAGACCCGTATTTTATTCTTCCCTTGTTAACAATCCTTCTGCAAAGTATTCCTTATATATACCCTCATATACGACAATTCAAGCAACTTAATTTACCAAAATCAAACAAAGGAATGTATGTGATCATGGTAATCATCTCATGTTCTATTGGTATTAGCCTACCTTCAGGGATCAGCCTTTATTATCTGGTAAGTAGTCTATTTACTGCGATGGAGCAGTTATTCTCTCATATATGGCAATGGAAAAAAATGCAGAAAGATGTTATCCATCCTATTGTATTATAATATCATATAATGTATAATTATGTGTAAATATGTCATTTGGAGGGTAATGCATGAGATGTACTGTCTGTAACACAGAATTAGCAGCAGATGCAAAGTTTTGTTCCAATTGTGGGAATCCTATAGCACTGGATCATGGCAATCAATATGGTGACTTTCTTCAACAAAATCAAAGAACCGAGGGCTGGTACGGTGACAACAATCGTGTTTATAATTCACAAACAGGGTTTTACACATCAAATCAATATGATATGCCCATGAAATGGTATAAGTTTTTAATTTACTTTTCCTTATTTTTTAGTGCTGCTTCTAGTCTTTATAATGCTATACAGGTACTTTCAGGAGCACAATATACTTATTCTGGGATCAACCAATCTGAACTTGTTTACTCCTTTTATTCTGGTCTGCAGGCTGTAGATATCATATATGGCTTATTAATCCTTGCATTGAGTGTGTTTTGTATTGTTACCCGTCAAAAACTAAAGAGCTTTTCTAAACAAGGACCTCAATTTGTTTTATGGTTATATGTTGGATCTATGGCAATTGCCGTGTTTTATCTTATAGCAGCTACCATAGTAGCAGAAATAAAGTTGTATGAACTATTAAGTACAAGAATCGTTATTTCTTTTATAGTTTCAATTATAATGGTTATTGCAAATAAGGTTTATTTTAAGAAGAGAGAGCACTTATTTATTAATTAGCACATATTTATTGTCACAATATGAATCAGAGTTTGAATGTTATGAGTTGATATATAACATTCAAACTCTTTTTAAATCATAGGAAATTGCGTCGCAATATCCTATGATTTAAAGGCACTTCGTGCCGAGATGCACACGACCGGGTAAGGCAAATTGTCGCAAAAATCGCGACACCCGGTCGGCGCGGGAGCAAAGTGTGCTTTCTAAGAATCTTTGGTCGCGAGAGTGTGCCAGGCACACTTTGTTCATAAAAAACAATGCTTATATAAAATAATGGGAGAGGTTAAGTAAGATGGTAGACAAGAGCATAGAATACTGGGAAGAGTCTTGGCTCAACGAAGATATGAATGAACTCAAAGGTTACCTCAAAGGATACTTTCGCCGTGACCACGATTTGATCAAAATACTAAGAGAACATAAGCTTGTTAAAGTCTGTGATGCTGCATGTGGTTTTGGAGCATACAGTTTACTGCTAGCATCGAACGGTATGGATGTCTCTGGATTTGATATTGCAAATAGTTCAATTGATATCACAAAACAACTCTTAGGTGATTATGGAGTTGATACGAGCAACTTTATCGTTTCTAGTATTACTGATATCAAGTTTGAAGATGAGTGTTTTGATGCAACGATTGCTCATGCGGTCTTAGATCACTTAATCATGAAGGATGCTAAAATCGCACTCAAAGAATTGATCCGAATAACAAAGAAATCCGGTTTGATTTACATAAGCTTTGATGGTTTTCAGAAGGATGATGAAGAAGAAGCACATGATATGCTAGCTGACGGAAGCTTTGTTTATTTGGAGGGAAGCCGGAAGGGCATGATTTTTAAATACTATCGTGATGAAGAAATCCTTGAATTATGTAGTGACAGGAAGATTATATATCAGGTGACTAGAAACAATGGGGAAAGAGTAATCATACTACAAAAGGATAATTAATTATCTTGTGGATTCACAGATAAAGGATAATTATTGAAGCAATATGTGTTGGACTTAAAAATCTCATCCATTTCATTGGATGGGATTTTTTAAGAAGAATTCTAGATAAGAAAATAAAATAAAGAATTTACATTTTACACTTGCATCTACTTCCAGTTTGGACTATCATTATCCCTTGGGAGAAAACATTACAGGAAGGATAAAACTTTGACAGAAGGTAAAATATCAAAAAAAATTATACTATTTGCAATGCCTATATTTTTAGGGAATTTGTTTCAGCAGCTCTATCACATCGTGGATTCCCTGGTAGTTGGGAATGTTCTTGGAAAGGATGCACTTGCTGCTGTAAGCTCCTCTGGAAGTTTAATCTTTTTAATCGTGGGCTTTATTAGTGGTATCTTTACGGGAGCTGGGGTAATTATTGCTCGATATTATGGAGCAAAGAAAATGAAAAAAGTAAAAATTGCTGTACATACTACAATTGCATTTGGATTGATCGCAGGAGTCGTAATAACAGTCGTTGGAATGTGTCTGACTCCTTTTCTGTTAAAGTTGATGGGTACACCAGAAGATGTATTACCGAAATCGATTCTGTATTTTCGTTTATATTTTGCAGGTGGAATCGGGATCGTGATGTATAATACCTGTATGGGAATCTTTCAGGCAGTGGGAGATAGTAGACATCCACTGTATTATCTTATCATTTCCTCCATAACGAATGTTATATTGGCTATTTTGTTTGTAGGCGTCTTTGACTTTGGTATCGCTGGAGCGGCGATTGCCACTGCAATTTCACAGTTTGTCAGTGCAATCTTAGCTTTTGTTAAGTTACTAAGAGTGGATGGTGTTCATAAGGTTGAGATTAAGAGTATACGGATTCATCGTAAAATGTTAGTTAAAATACTTAAGATGGGTATTCCAACGGGTGTGCAGAACTCGGTGATCGGATTTGCGAATGTCATTGTTCAGTCTAATATTAACCACTTTGGATCAGTCGCCATGGCAGGGTGCGGCAGTTATTCAAGACTTGAGGGCTTCGCCTTCTTACCAATTACTAGTTTTAGTGTTGCTTTAACTACCTTTATCGGACAAAACCTTGGTGCCAAAGAATACAAGCGAGCAAAGAAAGGAGCACGCTTCGGTATTATCTCAGGGGTGATATTAGCAGAAGTGGTTGGTATTATTCTTTGGATTTTTGCACCAGTATTAGTGAGCTTATTTAACAATCAAGCGGATGTAGTGGAATTCGGTGTGTTACAGTCAAGGACTGAAGGGTTGTTTTTTTGCTTGCTTGCCTTATCCCACTGCTTGGCAGGAATCTTACGTGGTGCTGGTAAATCCATGGTTCCTATGATAGTTATGCTAGTTTGCTGGTGTGCGATTAGAATCACCTACATTACTATCATGGTTAGGATAATTCCTGATATTCGTGTGGTCTTCTGGGCTTATCCGCTGACCTGGTCCTTAAGTTCGATTGCATTTATGATATATTATAAAAGGGCAGATTGGCTTCATGCTTATGGTCATAGCCACTAAAGTAAGGAAAGATCAAGTTTGTAATTGAATAGAAGTAGCGATGAAGCTAAAACTGGCATTTTAATGCTTTGTTTAGCTTCTTTTTTTGCGCGAATGCAAAGTGATCAGATGCCTAATGGACAGTAACCTGTCCGCCTGTCATCTTGCAAACTTCTTGCATATTTGCATGAAAGCTTACCAGTACAATCAAATTGCTGTCAATCTGATTGTGTATTGATATTTGACGTAATTTATTGTAATATTATTGTGAAAAAATAACCAAAGAAGGAAGTTACTAGAAAGGCGGACTTGAGATGAATTACAAAATTGCAAGAAGTAGTAACAGTCATATTGATATGGCAATAACAGAAGCCACCTCTGGATTAATAAGTCCAAAGCTGATTTTATTTTTTTCAGGAGTAGAACAGTTTCAAGAAATTGCTGTAAAACTAAGAAATCAATTTCCAAATGCAATCACAATGGGAGCAACCACGTTTGCAGCGTTTTGTAAGGAAGGTGCTTATAAAGATACCTTATTAGTCTTAGGTATTGAGGACGGGATTCGCTGTGAAGCGAATGTGCTAGAAGATGTTGATAAATATGCGCTAAAGTATATCAGCCGATTAGAAGATACTGTGGACAAGTTTCATAAGCCTGAGAATACCATGTGCTTAGAATTCTCGAGTGGCTTGATTCGATGTGAAGAATTAGTACTATCAACATTAAGCTCTGTATTAGGAAAGAAGAAGATTCCTATCTTTGGTGGAACTGCAGGTGATCGAGGTAGAGCTGAAAAAACGATGATTGCATTGAATGGCCAGGTTTATCAAAACGCCTGTGTGTTTGTCATGATTGAAAACTTAAATGGTAAAATCAAGGTATATCGTGAAAATATTTATAGACCAACTCAGCATTATTTTAAATCCACAAAGGTAGATGTTCGAAGACGTATCGTGTATGAATATGATCATAAGCCAGCAGCCCAGGTGATGGCAGCAGCTTTAGGGGTAACTATGCAAGAATTACCTAAGTATTTGGATAGCTACCCAATGGGTCGAATTATTGGAAACGAGATGTATATCGTTGCGAATAATTCGATTGTCGAGCAAAATGCAATGGAATATCATGCAAAAATCTATAATAATTCTCAGATTGTGTTACTTGAGCCAGATGATTATAAATCAGTAATCAATGCCACGCTTGAGAAGATAAAACAAGAGTGTAAGAAACCAAGTTTGACGCTTATGGTAAATTGTTTAGCAAGATCTATGCTCTTCGAAGGAGATGGTTATCTGAATCAATTTGCAACAAATGTAGGAGCAGCTTTGGGTGACTTTGTAGGGTTTGCAGGGTATGGCGAACAATTAAATGAACAGCATTTTAATCAGACTATGATATTAGCAGTGTTTGAATAGGAGGACTAGTTGTGTACTTGCTTAAGAGAAATAGACAAAAACCAGTTGTAATTGTAGAAAGTGCGAAGGAAAGTAGCATAGAAACCTTAGATCATCCAATGGGAAAAAGCCTTCAATTCGGCGTGTTACATATTGAAGAACGCATAGAGCAGTTGATGCAGGAAGAAATTGAAGTATCTCAGTATATGGATGATGTTAAAAATACCTATTCACAGATCACTCGTATCAATGACATGATTGCTAATATCAATGACGATTTTAAGAATTTTAATGCCTATGCTACACAAATAAATGATATCATCGGACAATCTGATGCCGTGATCGTAACAACGAAAGATAACGTGGGGAACATGGCAGATTGCATTCAAGATACCAATCGGCAATTAGACTCGGTAGTGAATGTATTTCAACATCTAGAGAGAGATTTTGAAAATATTAAGAATATGTCAGCTGGTATCATAGGAATTGCAAGTAAGACGAATTTACTTGCTTTGAATGCATCCATTGAAG